>JAADIC010000221.1:0-2222 GCA_013151535.1 Alphaproteobacteria bacterium
GGGTCATATTATGCGCACCCGTTCGCTCAAACCGCCATTTGCCAGCGTCTGAAGAATTGGCTCTGGCATAAATAACCCGGAAAGCATCCCGGCATTTTTGTTGATGTGGAAATTGATCGGCTTGCCGTCCAGATTGTGTCTGAGCTCCTGAAAATTGCTGTATTTGTCGTGTTCGCCATAATGCATGGTGATCGGAATGGGCAGTTTTAGCAGATCCTCGGTCCAATCATACCTTTGGGCGTTGATATCGCTCACGATGCCCGGCAGGTTGCCGCGCCCCAATCCATAAATAATTGCATGCAGCCACGGCTTTCTGGCGGGTTCGCGCAGCGCCTCTATATCCGGCGTGCTGTCGCCAAATATTTTCTCGAGCGTTTCATCGAGTTTGTCCGGTCGGGCAATCGCCTTTGCGAATAAGCGGTAAAATTCGATCCCCAGTTTCGGAAACCGGTTAAATAACAGCGCCTGGGCGCGAATATGGGGTTTTTGCGGCGGCTGCGCCACAGCCGAAACAAACGGGGCCGAATGAAGGATCAGTTGCGGCACCCGGTTCCCCAAACGCTGGCACAGCAGAATCGCGGCGGATACGCCATGGGCATGCGAAAAAACCGGCGCACCGGCAAAATCAAAACTTTCCAGAAACAGGGCGAGGGTATCGATGAACTCCGCCATTCGCTCGGGCGGTTTTAGGTTCCAATCGACAGGCAGGCCGAAATAACCGGGGCGAAACGGTGTGATGACGCGCAGGTTCATCTTATGCAGCAAACCCAGATCATCAGGAAATGGGAATACCGGAAAAAACGCCGAATGCATGTGAATGATCGGTTTTCCCTCGGTCGGGCCGATGTCCAATATCAACAATTGCCGATCATCGCCCAGATGCGGCGAAAACAGCCGCGCTGCGCCGCCATAAAACCTGTCCATATAGGTACTGATTTTTTCTTGCCCGACCCGGTCTTTTTCAGGGTCATTCAGCATCTTGACCGCAAGCAGACCGGACAGGTGTGAAACCAGCGCGGTTTGGCGCTCGACCCCGGCCTTGCCCATGATGGATTTGAGCTGGTTGCGGCGCGTTTCGTAAGAAACCCGGTCTTGTGCGCTAATTTCTTTCACAGAACTTCCAGCGATCATCCCGCGCAGCAACCGGGTCTCGTGGGGGGTTAGTTTATTGCCGTATCTAAGTTCAAATATCCTTGCAATATCAACATCCTGAATGCTGTTTGGGCTGGTGGACCGGCCATCAGGGGCGGCCATTTCGCGAAAATGGCCATCGGCACTTAAAACCAGGCCTTCCCTGTCTGACCCCTGTTCTTGCGCCTCGACAGTCTTGGTGAATTGAGTTTTGTGGGCCTGTCTTTCCTGTACCGGGAAGGGTAAAAAAATATCGCGCAACAGGTCAGAACCTCCCCCCTCATTACCCAATAAAACACCCCCCCTTCTTTCAGCTTGCCGCTTGTATCGATCAGTTCCCTGACCTGTTTTGCCGGGGCGTTGGGCAACAATTGACCGTGAGGCCTTGGCACCATGCACGACTTGTTGCGGAAAATTCCCCCTTGAGCTTGGGCAAACTTTAGCCCAATTGGGCCATAATGGACAGTCCCGTCTTTATCGGCGAAGATTTGCACAATGCTTCATGCGGCATTTTTGCAAGGCTCAAGAGCCGCGTCCGCAATATCTGACCCGCTCAGTTGCTCAGAGGGTCCCTAAAGTGCTGACATGTTTCCTTCGTTTTTCCGCCAGCATTATTTTCGCGCTAGAGCCGGTGTGATTCCCGGAAAATGGGCTTCGCTATTGCCAATCCGAGGGGTCGCAGTGTTAACGGGTTTTGCCGCCGTTTTAGTCATTGGCGCAATACCGGAGCATCGTGCTCTTCTGCTGGTTGAAACGCTGATAAAATTCTCAGATTCCCGGCAAATCTAGTAAAAAGTACTTATCTGCCCGCTCTAGTGGTCATTTATGGGGATATATGTCTAACTCCCCCTCGGATCCCGACCAGAAAGAAAGCGCCCGACCATGCCGAATATTCAAAGCAGCCAGGTGGCGCAATGGGCCTTGAGTGGTCAGAATCTACTGACCGGCGAGGCCGTCTATCTATCGTCTTCCGGCTGGGTTCCGGGCCTGACATCGGCAAGGGTTTTTGTGGACGAAAGCGAAATCGC
This sequence comes from Alphaproteobacteria bacterium, assembly GCA_013151535.1. Taxonomy (GTDB): domain Bacteria; phylum Pseudomonadota; class Alphaproteobacteria; order Rhodobacterales; family Rhodobacteraceae; genus UBA5972. Next base: position 2,160 of record JAADIC010000221.1, read on the forward strand.
AACGGCGATTGCGTCGGTCCAACAGCGTGACAGGTTTGTGCTGTTTCCGCAAAAGCTGCGGGT
>JAADIC010000221.1:2267-11812 GCA_013151535.1 Alphaproteobacteria bacterium
GGGCCATCCAACCGGTTTCACGGCAAGCAGGCCGATATTGGCGAGGTGCATCATGTATGATTATTCCGGCTTTGACCGCGCTTATCTCGAGACCCGAAACGAAGAGTTTCGCGATCAGGTCGCGCGGCGCATCGCCGGCCGGTTGACCGAGGACGAGTTCAAACCGCTGCGCCTGATGAACGGGCTGTATCTGATGCTGCACGCCTACATGCTGCGCGTGGCGATCCCTTATGGAACGCTAAACGCCCGGAAAATGCGCCAGCTTGCCATGATTGCGGAGCGCTGGGACAAGGGCTATGGGCATTTTACCACCCGGCAGAATATCCAGTTCAACTGGATCAAATTGTCGGATGCGCCGGATATTCTGGATGCGCTGGCGGCGGTTGACATGCATGCGATCCAATCCTCGGGGGCCTGTGTTCGCAACGTGACAGCCGACCATTTTGCCGGTGCGGCGGCGGATGAAACCGTTGATCCTCGCCCAACCGCCGAGCTGATCCGGCAATGGTCCACCGGCCATCCCGAATTCGCCTTTCTGCCGCGAAAGTTCAAAATCGCGGTCACCGGCAGCCTGACGGACCGGGCGGTAACGGCGATGCACGATATCGGCCTGCAACTGGTCAAGGATGCAACCGGCGCGCCCGGTTATCGCGTCAGTGTCGGCGGTGGTCTGGGCCGCACGCCGATGATCGCACGCCCGATCCGCGCCTTCCTGCCCCAACCGGATTTGCTGCCCTACCTCGAGGCCATCCTAGAGGTCTATAATCAAGTCGGGCGGCGCGACAACAAATACAAGGCCCGGATCAAGATCACCCTGCACGAAATGGGGCTTGAAGAACTTTCGGCGCGGGTGGAGGCGCGGTTCAAGCTGATCCGGTCAGAGTTTCAGGGTGCCGACCAGGTGCTTTTGAACCGGCTCAAAGCCAGTTTCGCCAAAGCTGATCTTCCAAGGCGAAACCTTGCGGATTTTACCGCCACCCTGTCCGGCAACCCCGCGTTCAGAAGTTTTGTTGATACCAATACCGACAAGCACTGGAACGACAATTACGCCATCCTAACCATCACCCTGAAGGCCCATGGCGAAACCCCTGGTGATGCCAGCGCCGATCAAATGCGCCTTATCGCTGATCTGGCCGAACGCTATTCGCAGGATGAAATCCGGGTCAGCCACGAGCAGAACCTGATCCTGCCGCATGTGGCCAAAGACGATCTGGCGGCCGTTTATGCGGAATTGAAACAGGCCGGTCTGGCGACGGCAAATGCCGGTCTGATCTCGGATCTGATCGCCTGCCCGGGGATGGATTATTGCGATCTGGCCACGGCGCGATCAATTCCGGTGGCGCAGGCGATTGCGCGCCGCTTCCAGCCGCTCGAGGGTGAAATCGGGCCGGTAAAGGTCAAGATTTCGGGCTGCATCAACGCCTGTGGCCATCACCATGTGGGCCATATCGGCATTCTGGGGCTGCAAAAAAGCGGGGTTGAAAGTTATCAGATCTCGCTTGGTGGTGAGGCCGGTGAAAATGCGGCCATTGGCAAGCGTCTTGGCCCCGGATTTTCGGCTGACGACATTCTGCCGGCAATCGACCGGCTGATTGCAACCTATCTTGAGTTGCGTCGCAACAAAGACGAGCCGTTCATCGCACTGCATCGCCGACTGGGCAGCGCCCCGTTCAAAACTGCACTTTATCCACAAAAGGAAAACCTGCATGCCGCTTGAACATCCAATTGAAACCGGCTTTGACAGGTTGGAGCAGCTACAGCAGCAATTTGAAAACCTGTCGGCGCAAAGTATCCTTGCGGCGGCTGCCGATCATCCGCTGGTTGGCCGGGTTGCGCTGGCATCGTCTTTCGGGGCCGAGGCTGCGGTTCTGCTGCACATGCTGGCGCGGATCGACAGCGAATTGCCGGTGCTGTTCATCGACACCGAACTGCTTTTCCCCGAAACACTGGCCTACCAAAGCGCGCTGGCAACGCGTTTGGGGTTGCGCAATGTCGTGACCCTCAAGGCAGATCGCGCCCGGCTGTTCGCGCAGGATCCCGACAATCTGCTCAACCATTTTGATCCGGATGCCTGCTGCACATTGCGAAAGACCGAACCGCTGGAGCAGGCGCTGGAAAGCTATGATAGCTGGATAACCGGGCGAAAACAGTTTCACGGTGGGCAAAGGGCCCAGTTGCCACTTCTGGAATATGACGCAAAACAGCGCATCAAGATCAATCCGCTTTATAATTGGAGCGCGGCGGACATGGCGGCTTATCGCACAGAACACAATCTGCCCGAACACCCGTTGATTAAGCGCGGATATGGCTCCATCGGGTGCCGCCCCTGCACGCGTCCGCTGCATGCGGGCGAAACCGGGCGCGACGGGCGCTGGGATGGCAGTGACAAAACCGAATGCGGGATACATCTGCTTTCCCCCATGAAAGGGGCGGCGTGATGCGCATTCAGGTTGAAACCGGTGCGGCGCTCGAAATTGCGGGCGCGCAGGCGGGGCAGGAAATCACTCTGGATGCGCGTGATGATTTAGCCGCGATCCTGCGGCGGCTGGATCGGTTGAGCGCGATCCGGATCAGGGCAGGGGCATTCGGCGATGGCTCGGTTTTCTCGCAGGCGCGCCTTCTGCGTCGGCTCGGGTTTTCGGGGCGTTTATGTGCGGCGGGGCCGCTGATCCCGGATCAGTTGCATATGGCGCGTGGGGCTGGCTTTGATGAAATCGAACCGGACGCGGAAATCCTTGCCCGCCATGATGATGCCGCATGGCGTCGCGCGGCGGATCGTTATCGCACAACCTATCTTGCGCGGCTCAAGGGGCCCGCATGTCTAACCGAGCGGACAAATCAGAATGCGTGATTCAACAACCGTTTCCATGGGCCGCCCCCCGGTTTCTGGCGTCACGCAAACCCGCGTGCTGGCCCCCGATATGCAAGAAGTCCTTTCGGTGCACCACTGGAATGAACGCCTGTTCTCGTTTCGCATAACCCGGCCAAAATCCCTGCGGTTCCGCTCTGGTGAATTTCTGATGATCGGCTTGCCGGATGAAAACGGCAAACCGATCATGCGGGCCTATTCCATCGCATCACCAAACTGGGCCGATCATCTGGAGTTTTATTCGATCAAGGTGCCGGGTGGGCCGCTGACCTCCCGCCTTCAGCATATCGAGCCGGGCGACGGGGTTATTATCCGGCCAAAGCCGGTTGGCTCGCTGGTGCTCGATGCGCTGCTGCCCGGCAAAAGGCTGTTTCTGTTTGCCACCGGCACCGGCGTGGCGCCGTTTGCATCGCTGGTGCAGGATCCCGAAACCTACGAGGCTTTCGATCAGATCATCCTGACCCATACCACCCGCACCGCAAGCGCGCTGGACTATTCGCAGCGATTGATGGAACAGATCGCGGCCGATCCTGACTTGCAGGAATTCGCGAACGGGAAACTTCTGTATTACCCGACATCGACGCGCGAGATGACGGCGAATTTCGGGCGGATCACGGCCAGAATTGCCTCGGGCCAATTATTCGCCGATCTGGCGATTGCACCGCTTGAGGCGGCAACAGACCGGGTGATGATATGCGGTTCAATCGGTCTGAACCGGGATCTGAAAAGCGCCCTGACGACGCGCGGCTTTGAGGAAGGCTCAAACAACGAGCCGCGCACGTTTGTCCTTGAAAAGGCATTTGTCGGATAGGAGCCGCACCCCCTTCCTCTTGATCGGGGGCTTGGTTCTTCGCCGCCTACATGGGTTTCGTCGGATCGGCGAAACGCTCCCGCCTGCTGTTGGCGAAGGCGACCAGCGACAGCATGACCGGCACTTCGACCAGCACGCCGACAACCGTGGCCAGCGCGGCACCCGAATTCAGCCCGAACAGGCTGATGGCCACGGCCACGGCCAGCTCAAAGAAATTCGAGGTACCAATCAGCGCCGCCGGGGCGGCGATGGCGAACGGTACGCGCCAGATATACCCCCAGCCAAAACCGATGGCAAAGATACCATAGCTCTGGATGATAAGGGGCACCGCAATCAGGGCGATGACCAGCGGCTCCGCCAGAATGGTGCGGGCCTGAAAGCCGAACAACAGAACCACCATGGCCAGCAACCCCAGAACCGAGAACGGCTTCAGGCGGCTGGTGAAATGCGCGACCGCCTGTTGGTCGTGGCCGCTGTCAAGGCGTTTGCGGGTGAAATAACCGGCCAGCAGTGGCACCAGCACATAAAGCAGCACCGACAGGATCAGCGTATCCCACGGCACGAAAATCTTGCTGAGCCCCAGCAGAAAGGCGGTGATCGGAGCAAAGGCCACGATCATGATTAAATCGTTGATCGACACCTGAACCAGGGTGTAATTGGCGTCACCCCTGACCATCTGGCTCCAGACGAACACCATGGCGGTGCAGGGGGCCACGCCCAGCAGGATCATGCCAGCAATATATTCACGTGCCGATGTCGGTGAAACCAGATCCTTGAACAGCACCATGAAAAACAGCCAGCCAAGCGCCGCCATGGTGAACGGCTTGACTAGCCAGTTCACCACCAGCGTGATCGCAAGGCCCTTGGGTTGCTTGCCGACATCCCTGATGCTGGCGAAATCGACGCTGACCATCATCGGATAGATCATCACCCAGATCAGAACCGCGACCACAAGATTGACACTGGCATATTCCAGCCGCGCAATCAGCCCGAAAACATCGGGCATCAGCGCGCCCAGAAAGACACCAAGCGCAATTGCGGCGGCGACCCAGACGGTCAGGTAACGTTCAAAAAGGCCCATATTTTATTCCTGATATTTGCTTGGCATCTTGCCGATCATGTCAATTTGGCTTTGCAGATTCACTGGATCAAACCCTTCATCAAACCCCGCAGTCGAAAGGTCGATAAAGGCGTCGATCCGCGCCTGCATCTGCCCATAGGCGCGCCTGAACGCCTGCATTTTCTTCTCCGCGCTGCCGGTGGTTATGGCCGGATCGGGAATGCCCCAGTGACCGCTGATTGGCTGGCCCGGCCAGAGCGGGCATTCCTCGTTCGCGGCGGAATCACAGACGGTGAAGATGAAATCCATATGCGGTGCATCTTGGCCCAGAAATCCATCCAGCGATTTTGAACGCAGCGCGCTGATGTCATGGCCGTGCTCTTGCAGCAACTTGATCGCCAACCGGTTTGGCGCGCCCGCCGGGCGGGTTCCGGCAGAAAAGGCGTTGAAACGGGTTCCGGCTGTGTGGCGCAGGATGGATTCCGCCAATATCGAGCGCGCCGAATTGCCGGTGCAGATGAAAATGACGTTCTGTTCTGGTCGCCCCGGGCCGCCTTTCGGGGCCAGTGTTGAAAGCTCAAGCTGCGGGCAAAGCTGTGCGCGTCCCCGGCAACAATCGAGAAAGAGGAAATCCATCAATTCGCGCGCCGCTGCCAGCCTTACCTGATAATGCAACGATGTGGCGTGTCGGGTTTTTTGCAGCAATCCAGCCGATGTCAACGCCCCGAGATAGACCGAAAGTGTGCTGGATTTGATCGCAAGCGCCCGGGCGATTTCCCCGGCCGGCACCGCATCGGGATAGCGCCGCATCAGCAGACGAAACACCGCGATGCGCCGGGGATGCCCCAACACGGTCAGTCGTTCGAGAATCACTTTTTCCATATTTCACGGATATAAGAAATAAGCGCCAGTGTCGATAGCCGGATTGAGTGGCTATTGAAGGGTAGGGTGCCGCGTGAACCGGTGCTGAGGAAGCCACGATAATGCCAATTGACTCAATTTTGCGGTTACAATTCAACGCTCTAACATGGCCAGATCAAACCGCCGAACTGGAGAAACTCTGAATAATGCCCCTCTCGGTATTTCGCAGAAATGCCAGCCCGCCATTAACCGAATTGCGGCTACTCCGCCGAGAAGTGACCGCCCCATGGCGGTGGTATTTGCAAGGTTTCATCTCACAGATATGGCCAGAGGGATTGAAATGTCGGGACGACCAAGGCCCGTTCATTAGGCCGCCGGTCCGCTAGCCCGCTAGCGCATTAGCCCGCTAGCCCATTAGCCCGCTAGCGGGCTTTGCCTCCACCCGGTCCGGGGCTGACATTTTTTCAAAATCCCCTCTTGATCCGAGGCTCTAGAATTTCGGGCGCGGCCCCAACCGTCAGGCCAAGGAAGATCACGTTGCTCTGATCCAGCACCGCCTGATTGTCGGCAATGGCAACACAATCAAAGTTGTTCACCAGCCGCGCCGGGAAACCGTGATCCGGTGGCCATCCTGCGCGATGCCCCCGACAAGGGCGGTGGAAATCGTGCCGGTGCCAATGATGCCGATCCGCATCAGATATCCTTGAGCAGGCGCAGCGCATCATAAATTGCGGCATGGGTATTGCGGGCCGAGACCGCATCCCCAATGCGAAAAAGCCGGAATGTGCCTTTCGGGTTGCGGATGATGGTTTGCGCCCGGCCATCGATCAGCGCGTCCTGATCGACGCTCCCCCCGTTGATGCTAAGCGGTTTCAGGTCGAAATAAAGCTCAGCCAGCGGCAGGGTTCCATAATTGATAACCACCTGATCGTATTGTTTTTCATGGCTGTAATCGCTGTAATCGGTGCCGATGGTCGCGGCCAGCTTGTTGCCGTCACGCCTGACATCAAGCAGGCGGCGGGTGACGGTAAAGGTGACATCCTTGTCCTGAAGCGCGCGCATATAGGGCACCAGATTCATCGCCATGATATCGGGCGCAAACACCCGGTCAGGGGTCATGACCTCGACCTTTGCACCAGCTTTTGCCGCGATTTCCGCCGCCATCAGGCCGGGATGGTCACCGGATTCGTCATAGATCAGCACATTGTCGGCCGGTTTCACGTCACCCGAAATGATATCCCACGCGGTCACGACATTGTCCTGCTCCGCGCCTTCAAACAGCTCGGTATTGGGAAGGCCACCGGTGGCCACGATCACCACATCGGGGTTCAGCGCGGTCACGTCATCCGCCTCGGCCCATGTACTGAAGCGAAATTCAACACCGCGCGCCGCACATTGCGCCATGCGCCAGTCGATTATGCCGATCATCTCGCGCCGACGCGGGCTTTGGGCGGTCAGGCGCACCTGTCCGCCGGGCTCGGCTGCGGCCTCGAACACGGTGACATCATGGCCACGCTCCGCTGCCACCCGTGCGGCTTCCAGTCCGCCGGGGCCAGCGCCTATCACCACGATTTTCTTCTTTTCCGAGGCTGGCGGAATGTCGTGCGGCATGGTCAACTCGCGCCCGGTAGCGGCGTTGTGCATACATAACGCATCGCCAGCCTGATAGATACGATCAAGGCAGTAGGTTGCGCCAACGCAAGGGCGGATATCCTGTTCGCGGCCTTCGATGATCTTGCGCACAATATGCGGGTCGGCCATATGGGCGCGGGTCATGCCGACCATATCAAGCAACCCTTCGGCCACCGCATGGCGCGCGGTGGCCACATCGGGAATGCGCGCGGCGTGGAATGTCGCCATACCCGTGGCCTTTTTGATTGCACCGGCGAAATCCAGATGCGGGGCGCTGGCCATGCCCTGCACCGGGATAACATCGGTCATGGCCGGGTCGGTATGGATGCGCCCCTTGATGACATTGAGGAAATCCACCTGACCGGTTGCCGCCAATCGTTTTGAAATCTCGATCCCCTCGGAAGGGGTAATCCCGCCCTTTTGTGCCTCATCCGCCGTATAGCGCAGGCCGACGATGAAATCCTTGCCAACACGTTTGCGGATCGCATTGAGCACATCCATCGGAAACCGCATCCGGTTTTCAAGTGTATCCGCCCCATAAGGGCCGGTCAAATCGTTGGTCAGGGGCGACCAGAACTGATCGAGCAGATGGCCGTAAACCTGCAACTCGATCCCGTCCATACCCCCGGCCTGCATCCGTTCGGCGGCATCGGCGAAATCGCTGATGATGCGTTCAATATCCCAATCCTCGATCAGCTTGGGAAAGGCCCGGTGCGCCGGTTCACGGTGCTTGGACGAGGATACCGAGGGCAGCCAATCGCCCTTGTTCCAGCCGGTGCGCCGCCCCAGATGGGTGAGCTGGATCATCACCGCGCAGCCGTGTTCATGGCAGCCATCGGTCAGGTTTTGTATCCATGGGACCACCTCGTCCTTATAGGCAAGCACATTATTAAATACCGGCGGGCTGTCTTTACTGACTGCCGCCGAACCAGCGGTCATCGTCAAGGCCACACCGGCCTTGGCCCGTTCCGCATGATAGGCGGCATAGCGCTCTTTCGGCATGCCGTCCTCGGGATAGGCTGGCTCGTGACTGGTGGTCATGATCCGGTTTCGCAGGGTCAGGTGTTTCAGTTGAAACGGTTGCAGCAGCGGGTCTTTAGACATGTTATTCCCTCAATACCAGGCGTCTGGCATGGACGCCTTTTTCTTAGCGATGAATTCCTTCAATTCCTCGTCCTTGGCCTGATCCAGCGGCGGCGCTTCATATTTTTGCAGGCTTTCTTTCCAGCGGCTGTTGGCGCGGGTTGCGGCGTCAATGCCGCCCTGCTCGTCCCATGTTTCCCATGGTTGATCGTCGTTAAGCGCGGTATCCCAATAGGCGGTTTTATAGTGGCGCATGGTGTGGGCGCAGCCAAACAGATGCTCACCCGGGCCATTTTCGGCCAAAGCCTCGAACCCCAGCGTATCTTCGCTCACTTCGATGCCTTTGAGGTAAGCGTGAAGCGCGCCGCAGACATCCGTATCCATCATGAATTTTTCGTAAGACATTGACAGCAACCCATCCAGATAACCGGCCGAATGCATGACGAAATTCACCCCGCTTTGCACCGCCGACATCATCGACATCATGCTTTGCTGCATCGCCTGCGCGTCGGGCAGCTTTGAGGTTGTGAAACTGCCCGCACCGCGAAACGGCATGTTCAGGCGGCGCGCCAATTGCCCCATCACCAGCGTGCCCAATGCCGGTTCCGGTGTACCGAAGGTTGGCGAGCCCGAGCGCATGTTCATCGACACCAGAAATGACGCCAGAATTGCGGGCGTACCGGGGCGTACCAGTTGGGTGATCGCACAACTTACCATGCTTTCCGCCAGCGATTGCGCCGCCTGTCCGGCCATGGTCAGGGGTGACACTGCGCCGCCCAGCAGAAACGGCAGATGCACCGAGCCTTGCCCGGCTTGCGCATAAGCGCGAATTCCAGCGGTGGTGACGCCATCGATCACAAGCGGTGAGGTGGTGTTGAAATTGCCCATCACCACGCAGTTTTGATCGACAAAATCGCGGCCAAACAGAATGCGGCTCATCTCGATACTGTCCTCGGCCCGTTCGGGTGCGGTGATCGAACCAAGAAACGGCCGGTCGGAATAGCGCATATGGGCATAGACCATGTCCAGATGCCGCTTGTTTACCGGGATATCCGTCGGCTCGCAGATCGTGCCGCCGGAATGGTGCAACCAGGGCGAAGACTGCGCCAGCTTCACGAAATTCTCGAAATCCTGCATCGTGCCATAGCGCCGCCCCTTGTCCAGATCCATGACAAACGGGCAGCCATATGACGGCACGAAAACCACGGCATCGCCACCGATTTCAACCG
>JAADIC010000370.1 GCA_013151535.1 Alphaproteobacteria bacterium
ACGCCAGCAATGTTTACGATTACGGCCCCGATCTGGCCGAGGTTGTGGCCGATTATCTGGCTGCGAGCCAAGGCTATCAGGCCTATACCGACGGGCGGATTGCCCAGAAGTAAGTAAGTTTTGAAATTGACAGAGGGGCGGGGCCTGTATGGCCGCGCCCCTTTTTCGTGGGATTGGAAAGTCTTTCCCGAAAGATATTGCGGTGGAATAATCTTGGTAAAATTATTCGGACGTCTCTGGCCGATGGGACTTGGCTTGCTTGCAATGGCCCTTCGATTTCGCCTTAATGATCGCATGGGATGTGCGCGCCGGATAAAATCGCTGAAGCCGCTTTTGTTGGCGTTGATTGTTCTGTTCAACCCGCTGCAATTTGCGAAAGCCCAGCAAATCGCGGGCCAGTTTGATCCGGCTTTTGAAACCGCACTGGCGCTGTGGCTGGATGACGACGAAGAAACCGCCCTGCCGGCCCTTGCCGGATTGGCGCGGGAAGGTAACATTGCGGCGCGGGTGCTGCTGGGGATGATCGACAAACACAGCGCGTTGCAGGGGCCTTGGGTGTCACTGCTGCCCAAAGGCGAACGGGTTGCGCTGCTGCGCACTGACGGGGGCCTGTCCGGCACCAGTTGGCTGCGTCGGGTTGGCGATGTTCCGGCGGTGAAGCTGTGGCTGGATATTCTGGACAGCAAGGCCGATGTGGCCGCCGCGCTGGCCTTTGCCGATATGGGTGAGGCGCGGTTGTTGCGGGCCGGTCTGATCGCGCTTGAGGCGCGCCAGCATACCGGTTTTGAGGCTTTTCAAAACGACCCGCGCTATCCGGGCGAGCTGCGCTATCTGATCTGGCGGGAATGGCAGAAGGATGGCGAGACGCTTGTTCTGGATCGGGCGCTGTCAAAACTGCCCAAGGGTGATCCACAGCGCCGGATCATCCAGCAGGATGCACCGCAGGGCCGCGTTGAAAGCTGGCTTTTGGCGACGAAACTGGCACCCTCACTTCAGACCTTGTGCCGGGCCGGGTGCGCGGACAGCCTGCCGTCCTGTTTGCGCGCCGGATACCAGACCATGGGCGGTTATCGCCGCTTTGCCACTTTGGGCACGCCTCTGGCCAGCCTGATCCCCGAGGCGCGTTTTGCGGCCAGTGCGCGCGGGCAGGCCAGCGTTTTGCGCCGTGGCCTGCTTTATGCGTTTCTGACCGAGGAGCGGTTGCAGCCGATTGCCGAAACAGACGCCTGCTTCGCCAATTTGCTGGCGCAAGAGGGCCAGAAGTTCTGACGGCCCGCCGGTTTCGCGATCAATCGCCGTAATTGCCGCGTTCGGCCCCCTTGTGACAGGCGGCGCAATTGGAGATCGAGCCGATATTCGGGTTGGCCTTGGCCTGTGCCAAACGCCGCGAGCCGTGCTCGTTGCGAAACCACGGCAGCTCGGAAATGCGCAACGGGGCCACGTCTTGCGGGATTTTTCGCAGCCAGCGCGGGTCGCGCCCGTTACGATCTGCGGCGGTGGCCACCAGATAGGATTCGATCTCGGCGCGCGCCGCCTCGCTCAGGCTGGCGTCTTCGCCAAAGTGGTTGGGCAGATCAGCCATGATCGCTTTCCACGAGCGGATCGGCAAAAAACCCGACTGATAGGCCATGTGACAGGCAGAACATTCCGTGGCCGTCAACTCGGCGGCGGTTTTGGGCACCAGGGTCTGGCTGGCTGCCATCACCGGGGCGACGAGGATCAGGCTGCCGATGGTCAGGCTGGTGATAATCTTGCGAAACTGGGTCATGAGAAATTCCTTATTTCGGGGTTAAATGCTGGAGAGATAGGTCAGGATTTCGCCTTTTTCGGTGGTGGTGCATTCGCGACCAACCACAGAATTACAGTTGCGGCGGAACCATTTGGCCAGTTTTTCGGGGTCGATGAACCGGGTTGGATTGGCGGAAACCGCCATCGGTTCAATCGGCTTGCCGACCCGGGTCTTGCCCATGGCGCGCGGGTTCTTGGTGTGACAGGTGGTGCAGGACGTGGTCTCGGGCTTGCCGCCGGTGTGAGTGCCCTGAAAGAACGCCTCGCCGTTTTTGGCGGAAAAGCTGGCGACCCCGGCCTCGGCCGCCAGTTTGGCGATGACGGCGTCTTGTTTGGGGCCGGCATTGGCCGGGCTGAAGGCGGCGATCAGGGCAAAGAACCCCGCGACAAGTGCGACGCTCAGCAATAAAGCGTCCTGGCTTCGGGTTTTTCTAATCATGAGAGAGGCTCCTGCTCTAGTTGTTTGCGGTTTTTGTTTCAGGTTTCAGGGCGGCGGGAATGTCGATATTGCCGGGGTAGAACGCGCCGCTGTCAGCGTCGCTGTGGCAGGCCGCGCAGTTCGAGCGGCTATAGATCGGGGCGCGTTTGAAGGTGGCGTCGTCAATCGGATCATGGGTGGCCAGCCAGAACGGGGTTTTGGTCAGCATGATCGGGTTGGCGGGATCGACCCGGGCCAGCACCCGGGCCGGTTTGGTATCGACCGTGTCGGCGGAATTGGCGATCAGCCAATCGGTCAGTTCGCGGGTGGTGGTGCGGCCAAGGCTGGCATCCTCGCCGAAATGATCGGGCAGGGTCTGCATCAGTTGCGTCCAGTTTTCGCCCGGCATCAGGCTGGGCGGAAAGGCCATGTGGCAGGCCGAACATTCATCGGCATAAACCGCGTTGACCGGCGGCTTGGCGGCCCCAAAACCCGGGCGCGCGGCAAGCGTAACCCCGCCCCAAAGGCTAAGGCCGAGACCGCCCAGAATGGCGATGCTGGCCAATATCGGCAGGGCGTGGCCCTGTGGGGTGACATGATCGCCCGGGCGCGATTGCTTTTGGCCCGTGAGCATGGATTTTGGCAGGTTTTCGCGGGTGCGCCAGCTTTCATAGAGCGCCCCCGCCACATGCAGGATCACCAGCGTCAGCAGGATATTGGCGAAAGCGCCGTGCAGATCCGCCATCAGCCGCGCGGTGTCATAGGAAAACAGAAAGGCCAGCGGGCCGGTTTTGAATTCACCGCCAAGCTGCACTGCGCCGCTGAGGCCAAGCGCCAGAATGGTGCCAATCAACCCGAGGATCATCAACGCCCCCAAAGGGTTATGGCCAATATGGCGCGGTGCGGTTCCGCTGCGCAGCTCGTTCAGATGGAGGCGCAGCGTGGCCGGGCCCGGCACGAAGTTTTTGAACCGGGCATAGGCGCTGCCGAGAAATCCCCAGACCAGCCGCGCGAAGATCAAAGCCCCCGCCGCCGCCCCGGCCCAGATATGGATATCAAGCCATGTGGCCCCCAGCAAAAAGCCGGTTAGGCCTGCAACGGATACCGCCAACACCAGCGACCAGTGGAACACCCGTATGAAGATGTCCCAGACCGGGATGAGGGGGAAGAATGTTTCAGTCTTGGTCGACACTGTGATGGCATCCGTTGCAGGTTTCGGTGATCTGCATAAAGCGATGTTTTACCCGCAATAAAATTAACCGCAGGTATAAGATTGCCAGATTTAGCCGGGCATAAACCAAAGTTTAGGGCGGTTTGTATGGAATTTTTGTGACGATTCCCTAGCGAAGCCTGTTTCGCGTGTTTGCGCGGGCGTGCAGCTTAAAAAACCGCCCAAAGCCTTGACATCCCGCCGTCAAACGCGTGTATCCCTCGGGATTGATTTGACATGGTTTGACCGCCCGAAGGGATGACACGATGCACGCCTACCGCAGCCATAAATGCGCCGATCTTAATGCCAGTAATGTCGGGGAGGATGTGCGCCTGTCCGGCTGGGTGCATCGGGTGCGCGATCATGGCGGGGTGTTGTTCATCGATCTGCGCGATCACTATGGCATCACGCAGGTTCTGGCCGACAGTGACAGCCCGGTGTTTCACGCGTTGGAAAAGGTGCGCTCGGAATGGGTGATCCGCATTGACGGTGTGGTCAAGGCGCGGGGCGAGGGTTTGAACAATCCAAACATCCCCACTGGCGAGATCGAGATTTATATTCGCGATATGGAGGTGCTGGGGGCTTCCGAGGAACTGCCGTTACAGGTGTTTGGCGAGCCGGATTTTCCCGAGGAAACCCGCCTGAAATACCGGTTTTTGGACTTGCGGCGCGAAAGCCTGCACAACCGGATGATGTTGCGCTCCAACGTGGTGTCCAGCATTCGCCACCGTATGGCTGATGCTGGGTTTAACGAGTTTCAAACGCCGATTATTACCGCCTCCAGCCCTGAAGGGGCGCGGGATTTTCTGGTGCCGTCGCGGCTGCATCCCGGCAAGTTCTACGCGCTGCCGCAGGCGCCGCAACAGTTCAAACAGATGATGATGGTGGCGGGGTTTGACAAATATTTCCAGATCGCGCCGTGCTTTCGCGATGAAGACCCGCGTGCCGATCGCTCCCCGACCGACTTTTACCAGTTGGATATGGAGATGTCGTTTGTCACCCAGCAGGACGTGTTTGACACCATTGAGCCGGTGATTTTGGATATTTTTGAAGAGTTTGGCGGCGGCAAGGTTGTGAACCGCGACATTCCACAGATTTCCTACAAGGATGCGGCGCTTTTGTATGGCTCGGACAAGCCGGACCTTAGGAACCCGATCAAGATGCAGATCGTGTCCGAGCATTTTGCGGGCTCGGGCTTCAAGATTTTTGCCTCATTGCTGGAGCAAGAGGGTACACAAGTGCGCGCCATTCCAGCCCCCAAAGGTGGCTCGCGCAAATTCTGTGATCGGATGAACAAGTTTGCGCAGGGCGAAGGTCTGCCGGGGATGGGGTATATTTTCTGGCGTAAACGGGAGGGTTTTGAACCAAGTCGTTTTGAAGAATCAATGATGTCCTTGTTTGGAATCGGCGGAGGAATCTATTCGCTAATGAAGGGGAATGACGAGGGTTTCAAAAAGTTTTCAAGGATTATTAAAGACTTTTCTCCCCCCATTCCAATAAGTGATGAAAAGAAATCAGATATCCTAGAGAGAATTGGAAATTGCCGCGACCGCAATGATTATGAGAGAGCTGAATTTTTGTTCCAAGCGTATTTTGGAGAACACGAAGCGGCTGGCCCGCTGGCCAAGAACATTGGCCCCGAACGGACCGAAGCCATTCGTCAGCAGTTGGGCCTTGAGGTCGGGGACGCGGCGTTCTTCCTTGGTGGCAAACCGAAGTCTTTTGAGGCGGTCGCAGGTCGTGCCCGTAATATTATCGGTAAAGAGCTGGGTCTGACCGATCAGAACGCCTTTGAATTTTGCTGGGTCGTCGATTTTCCGATTTTCGAGAAAGACGCGGAAAGCGGGCGGATCGATTTTGAACATAACCCGTTTTCCATGCCGCAAGGCGGGATGGAGGCGCTTGCGGGCGACCCACTTGAAGTGCTGGGCTATCAGTATGATCTGGCTTGCAATGGCTATGAGTTGGTCTCGGGTGCGATCCGAAATCATAAGCTCGAAATCATGTATAAGGCCTTTGGAATTGCCGGTTATGACGAGGCCGAGGTTGAAAAACGCTTTGGCGGCATGGTCAAGGCGTTCAAATATGGCGCGCCGCCGCATGGGGGTTGTGCGGCCGGTATCGACCGGATCGTGATGCTGCTGGCGGATGAGGATAACATCCGCGAGGTCATCATGTTCCCGATGAACCAACGTGCCGAAGATTTGATGATGGAAGCACCAAGCGAGGCCACCAACGAGCAGTTGCGCGAGCTTGGCCTGCGGATCATTCCGCAGGATTGAGCGCCGCGACAGACATTCAAACGCTCATGCGGGTCATCAGTGACCGCGGCTCGAAATACGCGGTTTCGGGCGGGGTTTGTGTTGACAAAGACGCGGCCAAGGCGTTTTTGAGGGAACTCAAGCGGGGCAAGAAATTCGCCAAAGCGACCCATAATTCATGGGCTGTGGTATTTGCCGACGCTACGATCCTGAAAAGCGATGATGGTGAAAGCGGGGCCGGAATGGCTATCGCGCGGGTGCTTGAAGGTGCGCATGCGCGTGATCTGATTGTGGTCGTGACCCGCTGGTATGGCGGCGTGCATCTGGGCGGGGATCGCTTTCGCCATGTGAGCAATGCCACCCAGATGTTCCTGCGCCATTGGGCGAAATCACGCGCAAGTTGAGGAAATATCTAGGAGCGTGCTGATTTGCGGTCTATCCTGCGACAGAAATACCGGCCACAACCATAGTATCAAGACCAGTTTGTTGGAGTATTCCATGGCCCCCTCGTTTCCGACCCTCGCCTCGATCCGGTATGGGTACGGCCTGTCACCGATCATTGCCCCACCGCAATCGGTTGAGGCGATGTTGGCCAGCCTCAACGGCCCCGATGTGATTGCCCGCGATCTGCCGATTGTCCCTTTCGCAATTCGTGCCGAGGAAGAGGTGGCCATGGGCAAGCTGCGCCGGGCACGGCGCAAAAACGTGGACGGGGCGCTGGCAAAACTGAAGGTTGCCAACCGGATTGCACAGGGCGAGCAGATGCGCGAATTGCGGGTCTCCCTGCTGCGCCCCGCCATTGCGACGGACGGCTTTCGCGAGCGTCTGGTGCGGTTCTGGGCCGATCATTTCACCGTCGCCGCCAAGGGCAAGGGGCTGCGCTATGTGACCACCGGTTATATCGAGGATGCGATCCGCCCGCTGGTGACCGGCAATTTTGGCGATATGCTACGTTCAACCGCCACCCATCCGGCGATGCTGGTTTATCTCGATCAAATCCAGTCTGTCGGGCCGAATTCCAAGATCGGTAAAAAGATGGATCGCGGGTTGAACGAAAATCTGGCGCGCGAGATTATGGAATTGCATACGCTGGGGGTGGGTGGCTCCTATTCCCAAGCCGATGTTCGCCAGTTTGCCGAGCTGCTGACCGGGCTGTTTTACAATTACCGCAAGGGGTTCTCGTTCCGCCCCAACGCGGCGGAACCGGGGGCCGAGATCGTGCTTGGTAAAAGTTATGGCGGGTCGCGTGGCTCGCTTGAGGATGTTTACGCGGTGCTTGACGATCTGGCGCTTCACCCCGATACGGCGCGTCACATCGCGCGCAAGCTGGTGGTGCATTTTGTGTCTGACTTGCCTGATCCGAAACTGGTGGCGCATGTGGCGGCGGCGTTCATGGCCTCGGGCGGCGACTTGATGGCGGTCTATGCGGCCCTGCTGGAGCATCCCGCCGCGTGGGAGAACCCCGGCAGCAAGGCCAAGCGGCCGTTTGATTTTCTGGCCTCGTCTTTGCGCGCGCTGGGGGTGGGCACAAATGGCGTCGGGGCCGATGTGGTGGCCGATTTATCGATCCGCAAAACCCGGCTCTATTTTCAAGCGCCCTTGCAGATCATGGGCCAACCGTGGTTGCAACCGCCCGGCCCAGATGGCTGGCCGGAAAATCTGGAGGACTGGATCACACCGCAAGGTCTGGCGGCGCGCATACAATGGGCGCTGGTGGCGGCTGGTCTTTTGGGCAACAACACCGACCCGACACGCTTTGCCGCCACCGCCCTTGGCGATGTGGCGGATGAAGAATTGCTGCGGGTCGTCGGGTTTGCCGAAAGCCGGGTTGAGGGCATTGCACTGGTGCTGGCCTCGCCCGAATTCAACCGTCGATAGAGGGAGAGATATAATGGCAAGTCTGATCAATCCGACACGGCGTAAATTCCTGCTGCGCGGGGCCGCCCTTGGCTGTTCTGCCGCCGCCAGCCCGTTCATGACGCCGATCACGCTGGCGGCGATGCCGGGTGATAATCGTCTTGTGGTCATCATCCTGCGCGGTGCGATGGATGGCCTTGACGTGGTGCGCCCGGTGGGGGACGAGGATTTCGGCTTTTACCGCCCGACACTAAGCGAGGCGGGTAATCCCAGCGATCTGGACGGTTATTTCGCGCTCAATGAACACCTGTCGGCTTTGGCCCCGATGTGGGACAAGGGTGAGCTGGCTTTTGCCCATGCAGTATCAACGCCCTACCGCGACAAGCGCAGCCATTTTGACGGGCAGGATTTGCTCGAGGCCGGCACCGGTATGGATGTGGGCGTGGGGGCGGTGCGTGATGGTTGGCTGAACCGGATGTTGTCCAGCGTGCCGGATGTGACCGCCAAAACCGCCTTTGCGGTGGGGCGCGAGGATATGATCCTGCTCAATGGTGAGAACCCGGTTTCAAGCTGGTCGCCCAATGCGCGGCTTGATCTGTCACCCCAAGGCAAGCGATTGCTTCAGCAGCTATATCATGGCGATGCGCTGTTTCAGGAGGCGGGCAATACCGCCACCGAACTGGCGGAGTTGCTGGATATGGGCAGTGAAAACGGCCTTGGCGATGGCGGTATGTCAGACGCGATGATGAACTCGATGATGTCGGCGGGCAAGGCGGCGCGGGCCAAGGCACTGGCGCGGTTTGCGGGGGAGCGTCTGAACGAAGAAACCCGCATTGCCGCCTTTTCAATCGGTGGCTGGGATACGCATCAGAAGCAGGCCAAGGGGATCAAACGCGCGCTGGGCGAGTTGGGTGATGCGGTCACGACGTTGAAAGAAACGCTGGGGGTGAATTGGGGCAAGACGGCGGTGCTTGCCATGACCGAATTTGGCCGCACGGCGCGTGAAAACGGCTCGGCCGGGGCCGATCACGGCACCGCTGGTGTGATGCTGATGGCGGGCGGGGCGGTTCGCGGCGGCAAGATTTACGGCGACTGGCCGGGGCTTGGCGAAAGCGCGCTTTATGACAACCGCGACCTGATGCCGACCATGGATGTGCGCGCCTTTGCCGCCCATACCATGCGCGGGCTGTTCTCGATTGAGCAGGGCGCGCTGGAACGGGCTATTTTCCCGGGGCTGGACATGGGGGCGGACCCGCGTATTCTGCTGTGATCCAAGCATAGGGTGGGGCGATGGCCGAGCAGCATAATGAAGGCGAGATCGTCAGGGATTGGCAGGTGCCGCCGCGCCCGTCTGACACGCCGCTGAGTGGAAAATATGTGCGCCTTGAACGCCTGAGTGCCGATCGCCATGCGGCTGATCTTTATCGCGCCAACTCGGCGGATCGGGACGGGCTGATCTGGAAATACCTGCCTTATGGGCCGTATTCGTCGGTGTCGGGTTATCACCACTGGGTACGCGAGGTTGAAAGCCACGCTGACCCGCATTTCATGGCGATGATTGATCCTGAAACCGGCCATGCTGGCGGGGTGATGAGCCTAATGCGGATCGCGCCTGAGCTTGGCTCGATCGAGGTTGGCCATATCAATATCGCGCCGGTCATGCAGCGCACACAGGCGGTGAGCGAGGCGATTTTTCTGTTGATGAAATGGGTGTTTGAGGCTGGTTACCGGCGTTTCGAGTGGAAATGTGACGCGGCCAATTTACGCTCGCGCCGATCAGCCGAGCGGTTCGGGTTTTCGTTCGAGGGCGTGTTTCGCCAGCATCTGATCTCCAAGGGGCGCAATCGTGATACGGCGTGGTTCGCCTGTATCGACAAAGACTGGCCCGCCTTGAAAGAGGCTTATGGCGCGTGGTTATCGCCTGCGAATTTCAACGCCGAGGGGCGGCAGCTTGAAAGCCTGGCGGACCTCACGCGGCTGGTTCGGGTGTCAAATGATCCCCTTGGTTGACAAGGATTAAGGAAGTGCCGACATAGGTTTGAAACCTTTACTCGGAGTGATCCATGCCGCAAGCCCGCCCTGAAGTTCTCGACTTTTTGCTGACCCGCCGTTCGCGGCCCGCCAAGACCCTGCGTACGCCAGTGCCGGATCACGCGGCGTTGATGCCGATGCTGACAGCCGCCGCGCGTTCGCCCGATCATGGCAAGCTGGAACCCTGGCGGTTTATCGTGCTGGAGGGCGCGGCGTTAACGCGCCTGCAGGAATTGACCGCAAAGCGCGGGGCGGAACTGGCGCTTGAGCCGGATAAGCTGGACAAGGCGTGCCGCCAGTTTGGTGATGCCGATCTGGTGGTGGCGGTGATATCAGCGCCGGTGATTTCGCAGAAAGTGGCGGAAGTGGAGCAGATCCTGTCGGCAGGGGCGGTCTGTCTGGCGCTGCTGAATGCGGCTCTGGCAAGTGGCTGGGGGGCGAATTGGCTGACTGGCTGGATGGCCTCGGATCGGGCGTTTCTGGAAACCGGGTTTGGGCTGGCCCCGCATGAATTTGTCGCCGGATACATCCATATGGGCACCGAGACCCATGCGCCGCCGGAACGGCCCCGGCCTGTTATGGTTGCCAAAATCGCGTGGCTGTCGGAATGATTTTCGCTGATTTCAGCAAGGCGCTGGGCCAGATCTGGGATCCGGCGTTTCGGTGGGTTTTGCTGCGCTCGATCCTGATTACGCTGGCCTTGCTTGGGCCGTTCGTGTTCGGGTTCTCGGCGTTTTTGCAATGGATCGTGCCCGATAGCGTGACCATTCCGTTTTACGGGCCGGTGACGTTTCTGGACAATCTGGCCTCGGGGCTGGGCTTTGTGGCGCTGTTGTTCCTGACCTCGTTCCTGATGATCCCCGTGGCCGTGGTGTTTATCGGCTTTTCGCTGGATTCAATCGCCGCTGCGGTCGAGGCGAAATTCTACCCGCATCTGCCCGAGGTTCCACGCCAACCGCTGATCGAGGCGGTGATCGAGACGTTCCGGTTTCTGGCGCTGCTGGCGATTGTCAATCTGCTGGCGCTGATCGTCTATTTCGCCTCAACCCTGCTGGCCCCGGTGATTTTCTGGGCGGTGAACGGCCTGATGCTGGGGCGGGAATATTTTCAGCTTGCCGCCATGCGCCGATTGAGCCGCAAAGAGGCGGATGCGCTTAGGCGCAGATATTTCCTGCCGATCTGGTTCGCCGGGACTTTGATGGCGGTGCCGCTGACGGTGCCGGTATTAAGCCTGATCGTGCCAATTCTGGGCGTGGCGACGTTTACCCACCAGTTTCACCGCCTGAACAGGATGCGTTAAGGTTTGGGAAAGAAATCCAGATCGTCGATGGTGATCCAGCCGTTGATGATGGTGACGACAATCGGGATATAAAGCACGGTTGCCAGCACCGTCACCCAGACCGCCTTTTTCTTCAGCATCGGATCGACCGGGGCCGAGGCCGGGGTGCCGGGCACGACCTTGCCATCCTCGGTCTGGCTTTTGATCCTGAGCGGCAGGATGATGAAAACGCACATGAACCAGATGACAAGGTAAAGCACGGCGGCGGAAATAAAGTTCATCAGATTTGCTCCAGTTCGATCAGGGTTCCGGTAAAGTCTTTCGGGTGCAGGAACAAAACCGGCTTGCCATGGGCCCCGATTTTCGGCGCGCCGGTGCCAAGTACGCGCGCGCCGCTGGCTTGCAGCTTGTCGCGCGCCGCCAGAATATCCTCGACCTCGTAACAGATATGGTGGATGCCGCCGGAGGGGTTTTTGTCGAGGAAACCCTGTATGGGCGAGGCGTCGCCAAGCGGGTGCAGCAGTTCAATTTTGGTGTTGGGCAGGGTGATGAAAACCACGGTCACGCCGTGATCCGGCTCGTCCTGTTTGGGCTTTACATCCGCGCCCAGGGTATCGCGGTAAAGCGCGATTGCGGCGTCCAGATCAGGCACGGCGATGGCAACATGGTTCAGGCGACCGATCATTGGCGGCTCCGTTCGTTGGGATGTCTGGGTGATAGCCAGCGGCGGGCCTCGGTGCAATGGGGCAAATATATCTCAACCCCGCTTCAAATCCTCGAATCCTCGAACGCGTCATTCTGGCTGAGATAGATATTCCCGCCCAGCTTTTGCAGAAAACTTGTGCGCTTGAGGCGGTCCATCACCGGCCCTTTCACTTCGGACAGGTGCAGGCGCACATGGTTGTCATGCAGGCGCTCGTTCAGCGCCTCGATGCTTTCAAGCGCCGAGGCGTCGATGAAGTTGACCGCCGGGCACATCAGCACCACGTTTTTGATGGCGGGATCAGCCGCCAGGGTGCTGTTGATCGTGTCCTCGAGAAAGCGAGCGTTGGGGAAATAAAGGCTCTCGTCGATGCGGATTGACAGGGTCTCGGGGTCGGTCTCCACCGCGTGGCGCAGGATGTTGCGAAAATGCTCGGTTCCCGGCACGCGGCCGACGATGGCGTAATGGGGTTTTGAGGTGCGTTGCAGGTGTAAAAACAGCGAAATCGCAACGCCGGTGATGATGCCGATTTCCACCCCTTGCAGCAGGGTCAGCAGGATTGTGGCGGCCATGGCGGCAAAATCGGCCTTGGAATAGGCGAAGGTGTGGCGGATGGTTTTGAGGTCAACCAGTGACAGCACCGCCACAAAGATCGTCGCCCCCAGCGTCGCTTTTGGCAGGTAATAGATCAGCGGCGTCAGGAACACCGTCGCCATGGCGATGCCGATGGCGGTGAAGGCCCCGGCGGCGGGGGTTTGCGCCCCGGCCTCGAAGTTGACCACCGAGCGCGAAAAGCCACCGGTGACCGGAAAACCACCCGACACGGCCGAGCCGAGATTGGCGGTGCCAAGGGCGATCAGCTCCTGATCGGGATCAATCCGCTGGCGGCGTTTGGCGGCGAGGGTCTGGGCCACCGACACGGTTTCAACATAGCCGACGATGGAGATCAGCAAGGCGGGCATGGCCAGTTCGCGCCACAGGGCGGCATCAAATGCGGGAATGGCGGGGGCGGGCAGGGCGTTGGGGATCGCGCCGACAACCAAGACCCCCACATGATCCAAACTGAACAGAAACACCACCAGCGTGGTGGCGGTGATCGACAGGATCGGGGCCATTTTGACGCCGATATCGGCCAAACGCTCGCTTAGCCCGGCCTTTTTCAAGAGCGGTTTCAGCTTTCTGCGCGCCCAATACAGAAACACAATCGCGCCAAGCCCGATCAGGGCGGTATCAAGGTTGAACTGGTCGATCCGGGCAAACAGGCTTTCAAGGATTTGCAGCAGGTTGTGGCCCTCGATCGGGATGCCGGTCAGGTTCTTGATTTGTCCTGCGGCGATGATGATGGCGGAGGCGGTGATGAAACCGGAAATCACCGGATGGCTTAGGAAATTGGCCAGAAAGCCCAACCTTAGCAGGCCCATCAGGGTCAGCATCAGGCCCGACAGAAACGCCAGCAGGATCGCCGCTGCGATATATTCCGGCGTGCCTTGCACCGCCAACTCACCCACCGCCGCCGCCGTCATCAACGAGGCCACGGCGACGGGGCCGACCGCCAAGGTGCGCGAGGTGCCGAATATCGCATAAATGACCAGAGGCGCGATTGAGGCGTAAAGCCCAACTTCGGGCGGCAGGCCCGCAAGCAGGGCGTAGGCCAGCGATTGCGGGATCAGCATGATGGTGACGATGATTGCGGCGATCAGGTCGTTGACCAGGGTTTCGCGGTCGTAATCGCGGGCCCAGATCAGGATGGGGAAATATCGGCTGAACATCGCTGGGGCCTTAGGGTTGGGCGGCCATGGCCTCAAGCTGGGGCTGCTGCTTTTCAAGGTTGTAACCGGCGGCAATGGCCAGTGAAACGATATCCTGCACGGGCATCTTGCCAGCCATCAGAAACGCCCAGCAAATCGTCGAACGGGTTCCCGAGCGGCAATAGGCAAAGACCGGACCATCGGTTTTGGCGATCACATCGGCCTGCGCGGTCAGGTTCTGCATGGTCATGCCCTGATTGGAAATCGGGTTGTAGGTGAAAATCATGTCGTGACGCGCGGCCTCGGCCTTGATGATTTCAGCGTGCAGGCTGGCCTCGATCTCGCTATCGGGGCGGTTGCAAATCAGCGATTTGAAACCGGCCCGGGCGATGTCGGCGACATCGGCAACCGAGATTTGGCCAGCGACGCTGTAATCGGGGGTGACTCGGTTGATTTGCATGCGGAATTCTTCTCTTTTACCGGGCCAGAACAGGTTCGCGCGGCTTAACGCCCCGAAATCCTGCCCCGGGTCAGGTTCTTAAAGGCCGTTTACCGGGGTTTTCAGATAGACGACGCCGTTGTCTTCCGGCTCGGGCATGTTGCCGGCGCGCATGTTGATCTGCAATGACGGGATAATCAGTTTGGGCATGGCCAGTTGCGCGTCGCGCGCGGTGCGGGCCTTGATGAAATCCTGCTTGGTTTTACCAGCACCGACATGCACGTTCTTGGCTTTTTGTTCGCCAACCGTGGTTTCCCAGGCGAATTCATCGCGCCCGGGGGCCTTGTAATCATGGCCGACGAAAATGCGGGTTTCATCTGGCAGGGACAGGATTTTCTGGATTGAATTATAAAGGTTTTCGGCCGAACCACCCGGGAAATCCACCCGCGCGGTGCCGAAATCGGGCATGAACAAAGTGTCGCCGACAAAGGCCGCGCCGTCGATTACAAAGGTCATGCAGGCCGGGGTGTGGCCGGGTGTGTGCAGGATATCACAACGCATCTGGCCGATATGAATGGCGTCACCATCTTTGAACAGCGCATCGAATTGCGAGCCGTCGCGCTGGAATTTTGTACCCTCGTTGAAGACCTTGCCGAACACTTCCTGCACCGCTGTTATCTGGTCGCCGATACCGATTTTACCGCCCAATGCCTCTTGCAAATAAGGGGCAGCGCTTAAATGGTCGGCGTGAACATGGGATTCCAGTATCCACTCGACCGTCAGGTTTTCGGCCTGAACATAGGCGATCAACGCGTCTGCGGCCTTGGTATCGGTGCGCCCGGAGGCCTGATCGAAATCCAGCACGGAATCAATGATCGCGCATTTTTCGCCGTTCGGGTCGGACACCACATAAGAGATGGTGTTGGTTGTATCGTCAAAGAAGGCCTTGATCGTCGGGGACATCCTATTTCTCCATTTCAACTGTGTCGGTAGTCTAGCTTTGAAATCAGCATATAGCGATGGTTTTATATATTACAATATTGATATATATAAATATGCGCGTAACGCGTGACACGGGCGATAATTAAGTGTATTGATAATTTTGTAATGATTGAAAATACCGAAAACGAGCACCTGATGGCCGATCTTCAGGCGAGCGCAGGTGAGGCCGCTGCCCTGATGAAGACGCTGTCCAACACGGCGCGGCTGATGATTCTGTGCCAGTTGGTCGAGGGCGAACGCTCGGTCGCGGAGCTGGAAAAGAACCTTGATACCAAGCAGCCCAACGTGTCGCAACAATTGGCGCGGCTGCGGATGGAAGGCTATGTTGCGCCGCGGCGCGACGGGCGCACGATATATTATTCGCTGGCGGATGAACGGGTGGCGAAGGTGATCCGAAACCTGCACCAGACCTTCTGCCCACGTTAAAACCGCTTGATTTGCATCAAGGCAGTGGCCATGCTGCCCCCCTAATTTACTGTGAAAGCAATCTTGATGAGGGGTGACATGGCCGATATCGAAACCCGCAAAAAGCAACTTGAAACCCGTCTGGCGGAACTGAACCGGCGCTTGCACGGCATTGAAACCTCGCTGGATACGGAGCCAAATCCGGATGTGGAGGATCGGGCCTCGGAACGCGAGGATGACGAGGTTCTGGAAAGCCTTGGCAATTCCGGCCTGCTGGAGATACAGATGATCGGGGCGGCGCTTGGGCGGATCGTTGACGGGGTTTACGGCGAATGTGTCAAATGTGGAGATACGATTGCCGAGGAACGTTTGGATTTGCTGCCCTACGCCCCGCTCTGTCGGGATTGTGCAGATTAAGGCTTTTCCAGTTCAGGTTGGATCGCAATTTAACGCCTTTTGCTTCGCTCAAACGCCAATTGCGATGTAATTGGTTCAATATGAACTGGAACAGCTAGAGGAGAGCCAGATGCCCTTTGAAAACCTGAAAGCCGGGATTGCCCTGTTGATCGAACAGATGACCGACAATCCCGAAGATGCCCACCAGATACAGGAAAGCCTGCGCGAAAAGCTGGCGGAATTGCGCGGCCTGGGCTTGCCCTTGCCGGATGATCTGGTGGCGCTGGAGGCGCAGTTAGAGAGGGACCTGTCCAAGGCGCACAGGCCCTAGAGCCGCCAGCTTCCGCCAATGTAATGGCAGCCGCGTCCTGTGCCTCCTTTAGGCGGTAACCGGCTTTGCATGTTGCTGGTCGATCACATAATCCGCCGCCATCGCGCCGATCCACATGAACAGCAGGGCCAGCCATGCGGTTTGGGCGAAAATCGATGCGCCGGTCAGGCCGTTCCCAATGGCGCAGCCGCCCGCCAGCATGCCGCCGAACCCCATCAGGGCCGCACCCGCCATGCCGCGGCGCATGGGGGCAGGGCCGTCAAAGCCCTGAAACCTGAACTCGCGCGCCAGTATTGAGGCGATGAACGCGCCCAAGAAGACGCCGGGGACAAGGCCGATCTCGAACTTCAGGACGGGGTGGCTGGACAGGAAAAACATCAGGGTGTTGGCAGAAGGGCCGGTGAAAGTGGCGCTTTGCACGGTCACCGGTTCAAAGCTGACCTGGGCCAGAATTGAGGTCATGATCCAGCCAAGCGCGATAGCAAAACCAACGCCCGAGGCCATGAACAGGTGCATGGCACCGATCCGGTTGCGATAGGATAAAACAAAGGCGATGGCGGCGGCCATGAGGCCGATGGCAAGGCCCGAGTAGGATGGCAGGTTAAGGTCGTTCAGCATCTGGATGTTGCGCCCGCCCGGGGTTGTCCAGAGCGCGGCCAGTGAATTGCGCATTGGCGCAAGCCAGCCGCCAAGGGCCATTTGTGCGAAGACCGCAAAGATCAGCCCGTTCATGATTGCCCGCAGATTGCCGGTGGCGGCCAGTACCAGTAGCCGCCCCGAACACCCGCGCGTCAGGATCATGCCGACGCCGAACAAGAGCCCGCCAAGGATCGCACCGGAATAGGACCCGGCAACCGACATGATACGGGCCTCGGAGGTGTCGATGATGCCGTAAAGCTCGGCAGTTTGGGTCCAGATCAGGGCGGTTGAGAAGGTTAACAGCCAGACCGACATACTGGGCCCAAGGCGGGCGCGGGCGAATTCCACGGTGGCGGCGCGCAAACAAAACCGCGAGCGTTGGGCCGCGAAGCCAAAAACCACACCGACCAGCAGGCCGACAAGACCGGCCGCCAGATCCTCATCGATTGTTTCCACGAGCCAGAGCATGATCGCCTCCTGTCAAATTACATGCATGTATTAGCAAGTATTAATGTATAGGCCTTGATCTATGTCACTTGCGCTGAAAATTCTGCGAGGGGCTGTTGCGGTGGTATTCCGGCGAGGCCCGGAATCGAACCGGTATACACGGATTTGCAAGACCAGGCATCTAACTGCATTCGTGTTGCCATTTGCTTAGACGGCGTCGGAAATACACTGGAACGTAGCATGAATGTTTAGATAACCTCGTCGGTCCAGATGCGAGACTAGTTGCGGGGCGAATTCATTGCGTAGGCCTTGTTGGTGGAGAAGGTTTTGTGACTCTAAGTAATAATGTATAGTTAAGACTGTGCGAAAACTACCTATACTGTAAGGCCAGAACTTGACATTTACGATTGAAAAGTATAGTGAAACCTTCACAATAGACAGAAAAACGCAAAGGAATAACTGCACATGGCTATTAGCAAAGAGCAGAGAAAATGGAGCGATGGGCTGGTCACGGCGATGGAAATCGCCCTGCGCCTGGTCAAAAAGCGCACCCCGGAGGCACTGAGTGCCCGGTCATGGCTGGAAACTTTCCGCAGCGCGCTGGGCATGTCTGTGAACGACTTGGCCGCGCGCGCGGGCGTTTCGCGGTCTGCTGTCTATCAGATGCAGGCCGCAGAAGAAAACGGGTCCGTCACGCTTGCCACCTTGGACAAGATGGCAGCCGCGATGGGCGGGCGTCTGGTCTATGCAATTGTGCCCAGCGCCGCGCCAAGTATCCCCGCAATAATCCAGAAGCAGGCGTTGCAAAAAGCGCGTGAGATCGTCACCAACTCGCGCACGCATATGGCACTGGAAGATCAGAGCGACGGCCTGTCGCCGGTGGATGAAAGGATCAAAGAGGTGGCAGAAGAACTGGCGAGGACGATTCCAAAGGGTTTCTGGTCGTGAATGACTGGTGCGAAGGCCCTTACGGCTCCACGCCGCTGACCATAGATGAGCGCGAAGGTCTCAAGCCCCGGTGGGTGAAGACTCGCGGCCAGCTCAATCAAGTTGAAGAGGCGAACATCACCAAGGGCCTGATCTGGCTCGGCGGCTCGACCTGTTTGACACTCTGCACGCCAGAGAATTGGTAGTGTCGCGAGTTTGGTAGAAATTTGAAGTTGGCGTAATCTCCGGGTGCATC
>JAADIC010000108.1 GCA_013151535.1 Alphaproteobacteria bacterium
CGCGCGCTTATGAAGATCTGGTGCTGGCCTGCCAAAATGCCCTGACCGAGTTCGAGCATACCGATTTTGAACGCGCCCGCATTTACGACCATCAGGGCGACGCGCTGGAAGAACTTGGCCGCCCAACCGAGGCCCGCGCCGCCTATCACAAGTCCATTGCCGCGTTCCCGTCGCGCGATCACCCATGGCGGGGGCTTGGCTGGTCATTCTGGAACACCTCCGACTATCCCGAAGCAGTATCCGCATTTCGCACCGCACTCGATCTGGGCACGACGGCGGAATCCCTTGCAGGGCTTGGCTCCAGCCTGCGCCGTCAGGACAGTGGTAACGAAGAAGTGGCCGATCTGTTTGAGCGGGCTTTGCTGATCTCGCCTGAATATACCTGGGTCATGGTCGAACAGGGCTGGATGTTCTTCTTTCGGGCCGAACTGGAAGACGCGGCAAACACCTTTCGCACCGTACTGGATATCGATTCCGAATATACCAATGCAGCTTACGGCCTGTCGCGGACTTTGGCCCGCGATGATGAATTGGACGGCGCTTTGGATGCGATCAACGACGCCTTGCTGATCGATAATCAGAGCGCGGTTTATGTCACCCAGCGCGCGCGGGTCTTGCGCCGCCTGGGGCGCAAAAATCTGGCCCTGTCCGAAGCCCGAAAAGCCATGGTGCTTGACCCCGAGGATCAGGACGGCTTTGTCGAAGCCGCCCGCGCCCTGCGCGATCTGGGGCGTATGGCCGAGGGATATACACTGCTGGACGCGGCCATTGACAAAGGTGTCGGCAGCAATTTCCTGTACTACGCCTATGCCAGCATGCTGGCGGATGAAGAAAACTGGGATGCGTCGCTTGTGATGATGGAAAAGGCCCTCACTTTCCCCGATGTTGACGAGCGCGATCACAATATGCGGGCCTTCATCCTGCTCAGGCTGGAGCGAAACCAAGAGGCGCTGGTAGCCTCGCAAACCTCGCTTGCCCTTGCCCCGGACAACCCGACTGCGTTGCTTAATGTGGCTTATGCCGAATTGGCGCTGGGCAACACAGAGGTCGCGGTCAGGGCCTTGCTGACAGCCAATGAAACCGGTGTGGATGCATCCGACATCAACGAATTCATCGCCTATGTGCTGTCGCATGGCCGCTATCTTCTGGCGGCACGCCTGCGCATCGAAATCAGCAAACAGAACCTGAAAGAGGCCAGCAAAACCCCCTGAAACCGGCAACAAGGAAATCATTGCCAATTCAGCATATTGCCATAACAATAGCAAAAACAACAGAGCGGCCAGATGCAACAAAACCGGCAACAAAACGGGCAATTCCAACTTTTGCGGCTGGCGGCGGGGTTGTCTTTCGTGCTGGCCCTGGTCAACCACCTGCTGCCGCCCAAAGCATTCGCCGCCACCCAGCTTTTGTTTGACTACCAGTTCGGCCTGACAAGGCGCGGGCTGGCGGGGGAAATCCTGAACCTGTTCACGGGTACCGAAATCACCGTTTCCGGAATTTACGCCGCCGCTGCTGTAATTTCGGGCCTTGGCGGCATCGCCTTCTATCTGTTCCTGTCGCGCCTGATGCCGCAGAAGGTCTCGGCCTATCTGATCCTGATCCTTGCGCTCAACAGCTTTGCCTTTTCCAGTTTCATCGGCAATACCGGCTATCTCGACGGCGTGTTGCTGGCCCTGACCGCTTTGGCCCTGTCAACTGACGGGGCAAGCAACAAAGGCTTGGCTATCCGCCTTGGCGTGACCGTTCTGGGCGTGATGTTTCATGAAAACATGCTGCCCTATTTCACCGTCCTGATCGGGTTTGACCTGTGGCTGGCGCGCAAGGGTTCCCCTGCTGCGCTACCCATCGCCCTCAGCCCGGTCTTGCTGGGTTTCATAACCGTCGCCACCCTTTCCAAGCTCGGCGCGTTCGCACCGGAACAGGCCGCCGCATTCGCGGATTATGTGCAAAGCAAAGCCGCCTTCACGCTGGACGCAAACTCAACCGACGTGGCGGGCCGCTCCATCGGGCAGAACTTTGCCTTGATGGCTGATTTGCGCATGACCACGAAATACTGGGCCTGGGTGCTGTTTGACGGTGTACCTTTGCTGGCCATGGCCCTGTGGCTGATCTGGCTGGCGAACCGCCTGCTGGGTGACAGCGACGCCAAAACCCGCCTGTTGATGATCGGCGCAATCATCGCACCGCTCAGCCTCAACATCATCGCCTTTGACGTGGTGCGTTTCGGCGTGGCCTCGGTGCTGGCGGGGTTCTTTGTGCTGGTCCTGCTGATCCGTCACATCCCCGAGGCTGCTAAACGGCTGGAACAGGTGCTGACATGGCCGCATTTCCTTGTGGTGCTGGTGCTCAACGTCAACATCTTCACCATCGAGGTCAATATCGGCGCCGGCCACACCAGCCAGTTCCCGTGGGTGCTGCTGACCCAGTTGAAGTGGTTGGTGCCTTGAGTAAGTTCTAGAGCGAAACCAATCTAACCGGATTCAGCCATTCACCATCCGGTCCGAGGCAGCGTTTGTTTTTCAAACGCGTTCGGGCCGGAGGGTGAATTCAATTGGATTGGATTTGCTCTAGCGATCCAGCCCGCTCTGATAGTCCGCAACGGGTGATACAAAAATCTTTCCTGAATGATTTTCAACGCGGAATAATTTTAGGTAAAATTATTCACATGGCGGAAATGCGACGACCCACATCCACGCCACGGTTGTCCATGGTCGCACAAACCGAGTCCACCGGATCGCGGCGCAGACGCATCGTCAGCAAAGTCATTCTCAGCGGCCAAACGGCGGGCTGAAGCCCGCCCTACGGCTAGCTCCGGAATTTCAAAGAGGAACGCCCCACCTCCGTCGGATTTCACTTTGGCCAATAGGACTTCAGGCTTGACGCCACGGCCAACGGCCTGAACGAGCAAACCGGGCAGGCCCGCGCGGGTTTTCCGATCAATGACCCTGCCCGCAATGCGAAAGTTCTTCATGGCCGGACCACCGGCCTATTCGCCTGTGCGCCGGTAATCTGCGCATTCCTCAGGCGATTTGGCTTCCCTGATGTATTCGGCCAGCACATAGCCCTCGATATCGGTTCCGGTTACGAGCGTGCGAATAATGTCTACGTCATCGTTTACGTCTTTGGTGATGGAGATCACAATGACGGGATCCCCGTTTGACAGCCGGTACAGGACCTTCCCACCGCCACCGGGTTCGGATCGTACGCTCAAAAACGGCTTTTCGGCCGACAAGCCGGTGACGCAACCAACGCTGGCTGCGTTTGCCGATGCGGCTATCATTCAGCATTTATTCAATCAATAGTTGCGACTGGTGCCGACCCTGGGCCAGCATGGCTTTAAGGTATCGAAAAGCGGCAAAGGTAGACCAGGCACCAGTATCAGAAAAGCCAGGCCGATAAAATCGGCCGCTCCCAGCATCCAAATAAGCGCGGCGAATGTCAGATTATAGAAGAGAACTTCTGACCGTCCCGATCTTCCGTGGAAACGGAAAGACTTGCGTGTGCAAGTGACAATGGAGTTCATGTCGGTCTCCATCCCACCCGGCGGTGCCAAGCAACGCCCGATCTGCCCCGTGGACGGGCGCATTGCTTCGCTTTTCGTTGCGGGGCATCGGTTTAGCGAATGCCCGTTCAATGGAGAGCCTCTTGAGGACTGGGGCCGTATTGGTTCTCGGCGGGCTGAGAAGGTTTGAAAGCAAGCGACAGGATTATGATGAGATTGACAAGCCAGACCGCGATAAAAAGAAAAGAGGCTGACCCAGATAACTACCTTAGATGACGCCTAACCCATTGTCTTAGCTGCGATAACTGAGATGACGGGTCACTGTTGTTAAATCTCCACTCCCACTCACATTCCTTCAAATATAGCCCGAATTGAGCCTTGGGAACATCCCGCTGCTTGACAGGTTAATGCGTAGCATTCACCGAAAAGGGTTGAACTTGCGCATACGGCGCTTGGCCCCTGTCGGCAACGGGTTCCAGAAATTCTCGATGCCATTGATATGGTTATGACGGTCGGCGAACAGCTTAAGGAACCTCTGAACAACTTCCCTCTCGGCATTTCTGCGAAATCCTTACTTAATCAGAGGTTCCTTAGAATGTTTGATGCGGAAGTGGTGAAAGTCGGACATATCGAGCACGTTGTAGCCCCGCCAGCAGTCCACTGCCTGACAGTGCATGTTTAACATGCATGAGAAGGGTGTAGTAGTTCAGATAACCTGCGCGCCTACGCGCACGATCCACAAAACCGCCTCCATAAACGAACGTGCATCGTGGCCTGTCTGGCCAGCGTCACTCTTCTTCCCAAGGCAGAAAGGTTCGATGATGGCCCACTGGGCGTCATTCAATACTCTTCGGGTCAATGTTGCTCTCCTGTTGTTAACAACATTGAATCAGACATTAGCCGGGTTGTGAATCCTGAACGTCAACAGCCCCTAGTGTGAGTGCCGCCTGATCCAGCGCGTCGCTGAAATCCCTTTCGATAAGCTCGAAATCCTCTATACCAAGCGAGACGCGGATCAAGTTATCCTCGATCCCGATTGCCAGCCGTTCTTCGCGGGGCAGTTTCCGATGCGAGGAAAAAGCAGGCATGACGACAATGGTGGCTACGTCACCCAAAGTCGGCCCGTAAGGGATATTTTCGGCAGCCGTGAGGAACGCATCAGCTTGCGTGCGGTCGCCTTTCAGAACAAAACTGACCATGGTGCCAAAGCCTTTTGGCAACAGCTTTTTGGCCAATGCGTGATCCGAATGGCTTTCAAGCCCAGGAAAGTGGACTTTGCCAACCATCGGATGTTTTTCGAGGAGATCAGCCAGTTTTTTTGCATTCTCCTGTGCCTGGCGAAACCGCAGGTCGAATGTGTTAAGCCCCCGCTCGGCAAGCCAACAACTGTATGGGCTGGCGTTAAAGCCCATCGTTGCAATGACGTCATCGATCCCGGCCATCAGCTCCGGATCATTCCCGCCCAAGTATCCGAGATTGAGGTCGCTATGGCCCGAGAGCATCTTGGTTACCGAATGCATCACCAGATCGGCACCATGGGCGAGCGGGTTGAAACCGTTGGGTGTGGTGAAGGTGTTGTCCACCAAAAGGAGCGCATCAGCCTTTTTCGCGGCCGCTGCCAGCGCCTCGAATTGCGTTACCCGCAGCATCGGGTTCGACACGATTTCGGCAAGCACGATACGCGTGTCCGGGGTTATACTGTCGGCAAATGTTGCAGGATCTGAGGCGTCAAAAAAGCGCGTCTCGAACCCCAAGCGCGGCAGCTCGTCACTTACCAACTTGAGCGAGCGGCCATAGAGCTGCGAAGCTGCCGCGATGCTGTCACCTTTTCTTAGCACGGACAGGAACGCCGCTGTGATCGCAGACATGCCTGAGGCCGTCATTACCCCGACTTTGGCCCCCTCCATCCAGGAAAGTTTATCGGCCAGCGCGGCGCCATTTGGGTGACCGTCACGGGCATAGGTAAAACCCTCGATCTCGTTGTCATGCAGCGATTGCATCTGACTGACATTTTCGTAGTGATACATCACCGAGCTCGCCAGAGGTGGTGAAAGCGGGCGCCCCATATTTTCGGGCGTTATGCTGCGGCGGACGACTGAGCGGTGCGACTTTTTCATGGGTTCCCCTCTGGATCTCTGACGTTTTGACCCGATCCCAGCCGCGACTCGGCCAGAACGAATTTCTCGACGTCACGCTGATTGTTTTCCAATCGGGTGACGGTTTCCGCCCGGTCTTTCGCAATATCCGCCCATTCTGGCGGATGCGGTGTCTTGCCGATAGCATCACGCACGGCATCGGGAAATTTCGCAGGATGGGCGGTGGACAGGGTAATCATTGGTACATTCGGTTTTGCATGCTGACGGGCAACATGCAGCGCCACCGCTGTGTGCGGATCACAAAGGTATCCGGTCTCGCGATATAATCGCCCGATTTCGGCGAGGGTCTCGGCTTCACTCGCGGCTCCTGCTTCAAAGTTATCCGCAATGAAGGACTGAACCGCTTCAGGCAAAGTATAGCTGCCGCCTTTCCTGAGGTCGCGCATAAGCGCCACCACCAAATCCGCGTCGCGCGCAGAGGCTTCAAACAAAAGCCGCTCGAAGTTCGAGGATATCTGGATATCCATTGATGGCGTGATCGTGGGCCTGACCTTACCCAATTTATGCACGCCCGTTGCGCGTGTACGGGTAAGGATGTCGTTCTCGTTTGTAGCGATGACCAACTGGTCAATCCGCAAACCCATCTGCCTGGCCACAAACCCCGCATAAATGTCGCCGAAATTTCCAGTGGGTACGGTGAAGCATACTTTCTGCGAAGGTGCCCCCAGTGCGGTCGCGGCAGTGAAGTAATAGACCACCTGCGCCATGATCCGGCCCCAATTGATCGAGTTCACAGCCGAAAGCTGTACGCGCTCGCGGAACGCTTCATGGGCGAACATGGATTTCACCATGCTCTGGCAATCATCAAAACTGCCGTCAACAGCAATGGCATGGCAATTTGGTGCCCCGACAGTCGTCATCTGCCGCCGTTGAAAATCCGAGACTTTGCCATGCGGATACATAAAGAACGTATCAATCCCATCGCAGGACTTGAAAGCCTCCAGCGCCGCGCCGCCGGTATCGCCCGACGTTGCCCCGACGATGGTCAGCCGTTTGCCGGTTTCGGTCAGTACATGATCCATCAGCCGCGCCAGAATCTGCATGGCCACGTCCTTGAACGCCAGCGTCGGCCCGTGGAACAATTCCAACAGCCAGTTGTTGGGGCCGAGCTGCACCAGCGGCACCGTCGCCGGATGATGAAATGTGCCGTAAGCGTCGTCGATCATGGCGCGCAGGATATCGTCGGCAATCTCGCCATCGACAAATTTTGCCATGACTTCAAACGCCACATCCGCATAGGGCCGCCCCTTAAACCCGGCGATTTCGCCAGGCGTGAAGCTGGGCCAGGTCTCGGGCACATAAAGCCCGCCATCGGGGGCCAAACCGGCAAGCAGCGCCTCGCTGAAGGTCAGCGCGGGTGCTTTGCCACGGGTCGAGATATATTTCATAGCTCGTTTCCTATGCAGGACCAGTCCAGAACATCTTTGGCTGGTTCTCCTGATTTCACAACGTCAAAGCCCTGTTCGAATTGATCTAACGGCGACCGGTGGGGGTCTTTCGATCTGACACGACGGCGTGGTTTTTCAAGGGTCAGGCCAATGCCTCGGCATGATGGCACGCGACCAGATGTTTGTCACCGATCTGTCTGAAATCAGGCAGTTGCGAGCGGCATTTTTCGTCGGCATGGGCGCAGCGGGCGTGAAAGGCGCAACCCGAGGGAGGGTTGAACGGGTTCGGAGGTTCGCCGCGGATCGTTGCGCGCGACGCACGGGCGCGCGGGTCGGGCACAGGAACGGCCGAAATCAGCGCCTTTGTGTAGGGGTGCATCGGGTTTTCCAACAGTTCCTTGCTGTCGGCAAGTTCAACAATCCTGCCCAGATACATCACCGCTATGCGCGAAGAAATGTGGCGTACAATGCTCAGGTCATGGGTGATGAACAGGTAGGTCAGCCCGAGTTTCTTTTGCATATCCGCAAGCAGGTTGACCACCTGCGCCTGCACCGACACATCCAGTGCGGATACGCTTTCGTCGCATACCACCAGTTTCGGACCGTTTATAAGGGCACGCGCGATCACCACGCGCTGTTGCTGACCGCCCGACAATTGGTGCGGGTAGCGCTCCAGCAAATGTGGCGGCAGGCTGACCGCCTCAAGCATTTCCAATACTTTGTCGGGGCGCTGATCCGGGTCGCCAATATCATGGATATCCAGCGGCTCGCGGATCTGTGCGCCGATTGACAGGCGTGGGTTCAGCGCGCCGAGCGGGTTCTGGAACACCAGTTGCATTTCGCTGCGCAGCCGGCGCCATTCCTGCTTGTCGACTTTGGTGATGTCCTGCCCGAGGAACGATACCGAGCCCGATGTCGGCTCGATCAGGTTCAGGATCAGTTGACCCAGGGTCGATTTCCCGCAGCCACTTTCACCGACCAGCCCCAGGGTTTCACCTGTACGCAGCTCCAGTGATACCCCGTTCACCGCATGGGCGATCATGCGTTTGCCGAAAAATGATGTGCGCGGCCCGGTGAAATGGCAGACCAGATCGCGCACTTCCATCAGGATTTCGGGTTCAATGGCTGCCGGTTTGTTCATGTCGCAGCCACCGGATGCATACAGGCCACGCGGCGCGTGTCGCTGATCTGACTGAAATCCGGGCGAACGCCAGAGCAGGCGTCGTCGCAATGTCCGCAGCGCGGCTCAAACCGGCAGCCCTCGACAAAATCCTGCGGCGGTGGGGCCGCGCCCTCGATGGCGCTCAGGCGATCCACGGATCGGTCGATAC
The DNA here is from genome assembly GCA_013151535.1 of Alphaproteobacteria bacterium. Lineage (GTDB taxonomy): Bacteria > Pseudomonadota > Alphaproteobacteria > Rhodobacterales > Rhodobacteraceae > UBA5972. The sequence goes on from JAADIC010000108.1 coordinate 8,378, forward strand.
GGGGCAGGGAATTGAGCAGGCCCATTGTGTAGTGATGCAAAGGGCTGTCAAACAGATCAAGCACCGGCGCTTCCTCGACCACGCGCCCGGCATACATCACCGCCACGTCATCGGCGGCCTCGGCGATCACACCCAGATCATGGGTGATTAGGATCAGCGCCATATCCAGCTCCTTTTTCAGGTCGGACAACAGTTCAAGTATTTGCGCCTGAATGGTCACATCCAAAGCCGTCGTCGGTTCGTCCGCGATCAGCAGTTTAGGCTGGCAGGCGATGGCCATGGCGATCATCGCCCGCTGGCTCATGCCACCTGAAAACTGGTGTGGGTATTCGCCGAACCGGGTTTTCGGCTCGGGAATGCCGACCAGATCAAGCAGTTCAAGGGTGCGCTTTGCCGCGCCAGATTTGGACAGGTTCTGGTGCAGGTGCAGGGATTCGGCGATTTGCCAGCCAATGGTGCGCACCGGGTTCAGCGACACCATCGGATCCTGAAACACCATACCGATCTGACAACCGCGCAGCGCTTCCATTTCCTCTTCGCTGACTTTCAACAGGTCGCGCCCCTGAAACAACACTTCGCCACTGGTGACACGCCCGCGCACCGCCAACAGGCGCAGAACCGCGAGGCAAGTGACGCTTTTGCCGCTGCCGCTTTCGCCAACAAGACCAAGCGTGCGCCCGGCGCTGACCTGCAAATCAACGTTATCCACCACTCGGTGGCAGCCATCCGGCGTGTCAAAAACCACCGACAGGCCGCGCACCTCAAGCAGCGGTGTTGCGCGGGCGGCATCAGGCCCTGTGTTACTCGGATCAATCATTGCAGGGTCGGGTCCAGTCTGTCACGCAGCCAATCGCCGACAATGGCAATTGACAGGGTTAAAAAGAAAATCACCGTGCCGGGAAGCACCGCAATCCACGGCGCCAGAATAAGATAGTCACGCCCGACGCCCAGTATCTGCCCCAGACTGGTCATCGGTGGCTGCACACCAAGGCCAAGAAAGCTGAGGGTTGATTCCAGCAGGATCACACCTGGCAGATTGATCGTTGCCTGCACGATCAGGGTGCCCATGATGTTGGGCAATACATGGCGACGGTAAATATTGAAATGGCTGAGGCCAAGCGAGCGCACGGCCAGCACATAATCCTGCTGATTTGCCGACAAAACCATGGAACGGGCCAGTCGCGCATAGCGTTCCCAGCCGTCGATACCCACCACAATAATCAAAATCGTCAGGCTGTTGCCAACGAATGCCAGAATGGCCAGCGCAAAAATGATGAACGGCAATGAAACCTGAACATCCACCAGCATCATCAGCACTTCTTCCACCCAACCACGGAAATGCGCCGCAACGATGCCGAGAAAGCTGCCCAGCACAGCCCCGATTGCGGTGCCAATCACCCCGATCAACACGCTCAGACGCAGACCACGGATCAGTCGGCTGAGAACATCGCGGCCCAGATCATCTGTACCGAAAATATGCTCCCATGATCCGCCATCCATGAACACCGGCGGCTGCAACTGATTGAACAGGTCCAGTTGCGTGTGCGGGTAGGGCTGGAACAGAAATCCGAATACCGCGACAAACAAAATGAAACCGATATAGATCATCGCTATGGTGACCAGCCATTCACCCTGCAACCCCCAACGATGCATCAGCGCGCCCAGCCAACTGCGGTTTATCTGCGCGCCAGCCTGCGGCGGCTCTTTAACCTCTGTGTTGCGAACGCTCATTTCCCGCCTCCCCCGGTCACGCTTATGCGCGGATCAAGAAATCCGTACAGAATATCGACCAGCAGATTGGCCAGAATGACGGTCGAGGCCACCATCAGAATAAACAACTGCACCACCGCAAAATCGCGCACCCCTACCGAGGTGATGAATAATCGCCCGGCGCCGGGCCAGGCGAAAACCGTTTCGATCACCACCGAGCCGCCAATCAGCCAGCCCAGTTGAAAACCAATGACCGTTACTGTCGGGATCGCCGCATTCGGCAGGGCATGCCAGGCGATTTGTCGCCATCGCGGCGCGCCCTTGGCCCGGGCCGTGCGCATGTAAGACTGGCGCAGAACTTCCAACATGGCCGAGCGGGTGAACCGCGCGATGCTGCCCGACAGCGTCAGGCCCAGCGTCGTTGCGGGCAGGATCAGGTGTTTCCAGGTATCTGCCCCGGCGGTCGGCAGCCAGCGCAGTTTCAGCGAAAACAACAGGATTAGTAAAAGCGCCAGAAAATAACTGGGCATCGAGAAAGAAGCCACAGCCGCCGTCATGATACCCCGGTCCCAGACGGTCCCACGTTTCAGGGCCGCAATGGTCCCCAGCAAGACCCCGGCGATCACGCTGATAACAAAGGTCGTGCCGCCCAGTAGCAGGGTTTTAGGCAGCCGCTCGGTGACCAGATCCCAGGCCGACTGGCCGTCAAAGAACGAAGTGCCGAAATCGCCGCGCAGAATGTCGCCAAGGTAAATCACATATTGTTCGAAGATCGATTTATCGATGCCCCATTTCGCCCGGAATACATCGAGCGTGGCTTCGGGCGTGCCGAGGGAAAATACACTGTAGAGCGGATCGCCGGAGGCCCGAAGGACCAGGAAAACCGCAGATACCACGATCCAAAGCGTAAAGATGCTGCGCAATACTTTTATAAGAACATATCGGGTCAATTTTGGTTCGCCTGACTGGTTTGATGCGCTCTGTTCAGAAATCGGGTGGGCCGCAGGATCAGTCTGCGGCCCACCTGGTTGCTCAAGTCAACTGCGTTTAGCCGTTGTCTTTTACGTTGTTGGCACGGAAGTCCATGTAGAAGAACGTGTATGGCGTCCAGTCCAGGTCTTTGCGAACACCGTAGGCTTCAACCGGACGATACAGCAGGATTGCCGGTACCAGATCGTCCCACAGATCGAGCAGGCCCATATAGGCCTTCATGCGGGTGTCAAAGTCCGAACCCTGCTCAATGGCAGTACCAAGTGCGGCGAACTCAGCCGGTGGTGTGCCGCCCCAGTCTTTCAGACGGTGGCCACCTTCACGGCCCCAGCTAAACCACATGCCGCCACCGGGATCAGTCATCCACATGTTGTCAGAGGCGTTATAGGCGTCGCCTTCCTGACCCATCTGGCCCCAGTTCTCGATGATGTCGAGCTTGACGTTCAGACCAACCTCTTTCCACATCTCGACGCCAACTTCCATGGCGCGGGTCATGTTGGTGTAATAGCCACTGACGATCCGAATGGTGATTTCCTCACCGTCGTAACCGGCCTCGGCCAACAGCCGTTTTGCCTCTTCCGGATCATACGGCAGCGCGCCACGATCAGGCATCGAATAGGCACCGTAACCGGCAAAGTCGTAAGTGCCGGCGACAGTCAACCCGTTCCACAGCTTGTCAGCCAGCAGTGCACGGTTCAGAGACAACGCCATGGCTTTGCGGATGCGCTTGTCAGCCTGTGGCCTGTCATCCTTATACTGGCGAAAGGTAATCATATGCACGTTTTCAACCGAAACTGCCCGTATCTCGGTGGCCGCATCGTTATCGATCGGACGGGTCTGATCTGGTGGCAACGATGTAACGATGTCATATTCACCAGTAATCAGGCCAGCGATCCGCGACGATACCTCGGGCACCTCAACGAACTTGATGCTGCTGAGCGGTGGTTTTTCGCCCCAATAGTCGTCATTGGCTTCCAGCGTAACGGATTCGCCCGCAACCCGGCCAGCCCATTTGTACGGACCGGTACCAATCGGAACCCGCCCGAACTCTTCTTTACCTACCTTCTGGTAATAGGCTTGCGGATAGATCTGGCCCATCACCGTCGCCATCCGTGCCAGCAATGCCGGATCGGGGTTCTTGGTGGTAATGCGAACCGTCTTGTCATCGACTGCCACCACGCTTGCGATGGTTCCCGATGCCGCAAACGGCTCTTCGCCTTCGCCGTAAGTGTTGTTGATCGAGAACGCCACGTCAGCCGTGGTCATCGTTGTGCCGTCGTGGAATTTGACACCCTGACGAATGGCAAAGTCCCACTCGGTCGGTGAAACCTGCTCCCATGAGGTTGCCAGACCGGGAACAAGTTCTGACCCGCTGCCATCCGCATTGGACAGATAGTTACGCCACACAAGCGTGTCGTAAATCGAATAGGCCACGCGCGCGCCAAAGTTGGAATTGACCGTTGGCCCATGCGACGCCCAGGTCGAGGGCATGGCTATCTTCAGGCTCGGACGATCATCCGATGCGGCGAAAACTGCGCCTGCGCCCAAAGAAACCGTGATCGACGCTGCGATCATCAGCGCCTTGGCTGATTTCATGATACCGCTGCCAGGACTGGTCGTCCCTCCTTGCGGCCTTCTTTTGTTTATATTCAATTTATATCCTCCCGATTTATTTTTTGCCCAGGCAATCAATGACGTTTCGCGGGCAGCGACTACATTCATTGATGCCAAGGAAGTTTTGTGTGGCGAACGCCACGATTTGACGACAAGTCTGGACAAGGCTGAGTAAGGTTTCAGACATATCCGTACCCACGTGACGTCGGTAATAGCTGTGTATTCGTTAAGTGGCATTTGACCAGAATTTCGACCAACCTGATTATCCTTAAACTCTGACATGCGCAGTCCAATCTCCTAATTCTCGAGACCGCCGAGATCCTTGAGGATCGGGCAGTCGGGCCGGTGGTCACCGGCGCATTCGTCAATCAGATGCGAAAGCGTGTCGCGCATGGCATTCAGGCCAGAGATCTTGGATTCGATCTGCACCAGTTGTTCGTTGGCGATGCGTTTCACATCGGAACTGGCACGGGTTTCGTCATCATACAGTGCCACAAGCGCGCGGCAGTCCTCGATCGTGAACCCCAGTGACCGGGCGCGGCCCAGAAACGCCAGCTTGTGTAATTCTTTGTCGCAAAACGCCCGGTAGCCAGCCATTGGTATCGCGCAGCGGGCTGACCAACCCGATATCTTCGTAATAACGGATGGTTTTCACCGGCAGCCCGGAGCGGGCCGACACATCACCAATATTCATGTGATTTCCTTGTTCATTCGGCAGCCGCCATTTTCTGAGCTGCGTCCGTTGAGGCAAAATATGCGTCAGTTTCGCGCATGGCGGGTTTTACCCAGCGCAGACGCAGCGCGTTGGTCAGAACGAAAACGCTGGACAGTGCCATTGCACCGGCAGCCAGTACCGGCGACAGCAGAATCCCACTAACCGGGTATAAAACACCAGCGGCAACCGGGATCAGGAGCGTGTTGTAGCTAAAGGCCCAGAACAGGTTTTGTTTGATATTGCTCATGGTGCGCTGGCTGACCGCGAACGCGTTCACAACACCGCGCAGATCGCCCGACATCAACACAACATCCGCAGCCTCGATGGCAATATCGGTGCCGGTGCCAATGGCGATACCGACATCGGCCACTGCCAGCGCCGGCGCGTCGTTGATGCCATCACCGACAAAAGCCAGTTTTTGGCCGTCGGTGCGCAGCGCCTCAAGTGTCGCAACTTTGCCCTCGGGCAGAACCTCGGCAACCACATGGTCGATGCCAAGTTCACGCGCGATGGCATCGGCTGTGCCCTGATTATCGCCGGTTATCATTGCTACTTTCAGCCCCAGATCATGCAGCGCGGCAATTGCAGCCGGGGTGCTGGCCTTGATAGGGTCGGCAACGGCGATGACGGCGGCGGCCTTGCCGTCTATGGCGGCATAAAGCGGCGACTTGCCCTTTTTACCAAGCGCGTC
>JAADIC010000033.1 GCA_013151535.1 Alphaproteobacteria bacterium
AGCGTGCCGCCAGAAAGATAAGCGTCGCGCCGATGGTGGCCGCGCCGATATTGAACAACGCACCGGGAAATAGCCCGAACAGAAACCCGCCGGTAAGCGACGCAATCGCCGCCCCGGGCAGGGAAAATGCGACAATCACCACATAGATCGTGATGAAAGCCAAAGCCGCCAGAACGAAATTCTGGTCGCGATAGGCCAGCAGCGCCTCGCGGTTGTCGCGCAGGGTGTCAAAACTCAGGTAATCGCCCAGCGTGAAAAAGCCCGTCACCGCCACCGCGAGTATAATCAGCAGCGGCACCAGCTTTTTCAGCCGCAAGCCGCTGTCTTTGTTTTCAGTCATCATCTCGGTCACTTGTCCGCTTATTGAAATTCGTTATTCTTACTTGCGATGGATTATGCGCCAGCGATAGGGGCTTCACAGGTGCTTGATCTTTGGTGAGGGTTTGTTTCAGTTCTGGGCGGTTATATATGCTCTTTGGGCGAAAACCCCGGAATTCGCCGCGATTATTCCGCCAAATGTTGCAAAAAACGCCGCTTGCGCGAATTGACTTCCCATCAGGCGCGCCGTACATAGCGGCTTCTGATTACAGGTTCCCGAATCCATATGGGGTTGTGAACCCAAGACCACGCCCATGACCACGCTGGAGCAGCACAATGAAACGCACATATCAGCCGAGCAACCTTGTTCGCAAACGCCGCCACGGTTTCCGGGCGCGCATGGCCACCAAAGCTGGCCGCAAAATCCTGAACCGCCGTCGCGCGCAGGGCCGCAAGGAATTGTCGGCGTAAGGCTGACTTTGATTCGGGCCTTCGAAAGGCATTGAAACATGACACCGCCGGAGGCGACACAGGCAGACCAGCAGGGTCAGGCCGGTGCAACGCCCCCGGCGGTTTCTTTGTGCGCGCTTGAAACTTTGCAACATCGCCGCGATTTCCTGAAAGCCAACCACGGGCGAAGGCAAGGCACGCCCGGATTTCTGCTGCAAGCCCGCAAACGGGCGGGGGATGAGGCCGCACCAAATCTGATCCGCATCGGCTATACCTGCTCCAAAAAAGTCGGCAATGCGGTCGCACGCAACCACGCCAAACGCCGCTTGCGCGAAATTGCGCGCGCAGTCCTGCCCCTTGAAGGCAAGGAGGGCTGGGATTATGTGCTGATCGGACGGCGCGAGGTCACCACTTCCCGCCCGTTTGAAACCCTGAAACGCGACCTGACAGGCGCGCTTGGCAAGATACACGGAAAACGCCCATGACCCCTTTGGCCTTTGTGATCTCGCTGCCCGTGCGCCTTTACCGGCTGTTGTTCAGCCCCTGGGTCGGTAATTCGTGCCGCTATCAACCCACATGTTCAGCCTATGCCATGGAAGCGTTGCAAAAACACGGCGGCATCAAAGGCACATGGCTGGCGGCCAAACGGATCGGGCGATGCCACCCGCTGGGCAAGGATGGCTATGATCCGGTGCCGGAGCGGGAGGAGTAGCGTCACGAAAATGACGCCTTGTAATTCTCCGTCCGCAACCGAATCACATCGCTCAAAGGTGGGGCAAGCTCAAATGCACGTGGGGTTCTGGCAAAATCGTAAAGCCGCACTATCCGAAACTCGTCCGGGGACTCCATAGATAGATCGTGCTCATTCCGCGACAAGTAAAATGGTGTTTTTTGAGTGCCAACCGTGGTCTTGACTTCCAATAGTCGTTCACGTCCTGAATAATCATACGATCGAATATCGTAACCGGCACCATCTCCATCTTCTTGCGATACCCAACGAACCCGTTTTGCGAGTTGCGAATAGCCGGCATCCGTCAAACGCTTACGCTCAAAGTGATATACTTTTTCTTCTCCGCGCTGACCAAGTGCCCGATTTCGTTCATCCCTCGCTGCGGGGTCGAATTTCCGGACAAGCCTCTCCAAATGCCGATCTGTCTTTCCATTCTTGGAAAGCAAGTCAGGCGCGCGCTCAAAAAATATGCTCTCGGGCTCTGCCAATTCAGCCACCGGGGGTTCAACGAACAAACTGATTGGATCATGCGCCTCAAGATACCGTTCGATCCCATCAAATAACGCCTTTTGAAAGTTTTCCAACGGAACATAGCCCCGAATTACCGGAAGCCCCAATTTTTGCAGAACTGCGCTAATGTTCTGATTCTTGAATTCTATCGACCCTTTACTTCTGCCTATTATTTCCTGAATTCTTCTATTGATCTGCGCCTTTACAAAACTCTTCTTTTGAATTTCCAGGCGAAGCATGGCAAAGTATTCCCCAACGATGATATCAATTTCATCATTTTTCCAAGGCTTGCCGGTTGGGTCGCGCTTCTGCATCCATCTACCTTGCCGGGAACCGTTGATCCTGTCTATACGGGCAGCAGATTATCGGTAATAAAATCAATGCTAGGCACCCCATGCTCGACGGCAACACCGACATCCACCCCCTGTTCCGCAACGCCCCGAAAACCACGGCGTTCAAGAAGCTGCGCAAGCGGATTGTGCGTCAGGCGCGCGAGGCCCTTGAGGCTTATGGTATGGTTCAGCGCGGGGCCAAGTGGCTGGTCTGCATGTCGGGCGGCAAGGACAGTTACACGCTGCTGGCCGTCCTTTACGAGCTGCAGTGGCGTGGCATGCTGCCGGTGGAGTTGATCGCCTGCAACCTCGATCAAGGCCAGCCGAATTTCCCGGCCACGGTGCTGCCGGACTTCCTCAAAACCATGCAGGTGCCGCATCGGATTGAATATCAGGACACTTATTCCATCGTCAAATCCAAGGTGCCCGAGGGGCGCACCTATTGCGCCATGTGCTCGCGTCTGCGGCGCGGTAATCTTTACCGGATCGCGCGCGAGGAGGGCTGCTCGGCCATCGTTTTGGGCCACCACCGCGACGACATCCTTGAAACCTTCATGATGAACCTGTTTCACGGCGGTCGCCTGGCCACCATGCCGCCTAAACTGCTGAACGAGGCGGGCGATTTGTTCGTTTACCGCCCGCTGGCTTTTGTGGCCGAGGCCGATTGCGAAAAGTTCGCGCGCGACATGGATTACCCGATCATTCCCTGTGATCTGTGTGGCTCGCAAGACGGGCTGCAACGCCAGCAGGTCAAGGCGATGCTGGACGGCTGGGAGGCCAACAGCCCCGGCCGACGACAAGTGATGTTCCGCGCCCTGATGAACGCGCGCCCCAGCCATTTGCTTGACCCCAAGCTGTTTGACTTTGCCGGTCTGGCGCGCAAAGACGGGTAATTGAATAAAATCTGACGTGTATTGTTCCACCCCGTTAACGGCTTGGCCAATATTGCATCCCTAATGTGGCTTCGGCGGAACTGGCTTGCCGTGATGTAAAGGGGGTACAGAATTGGCTGTGCGGGATCGGAAAAAGATCAGGAAATCCACCGGGCGGAACCTGGCAGATTTTCAGCTTCTCAGCTTTCTGCCGCTGTTCATCGTCGCCGCCTATTGGATCAAGACCGAGGCGATATTGTTCGTCATCAGCTTCATGTTCCCGCTATTGCTGGCCTTTCAATCCCTAATCGGGCGCTCTGACGACACCAGCGATGAGGCCCCTCTGGCCGAAGACGACCGCGATTTCCTGACCGGGCTGGCCAACCGGCGGCGCACCCGTCAACGGCTGACACAGTTTCTGGACAGCGAGCGCAATACCGGCCGCGAAACTGCAGTGCTGCATATCGATATTGACCGGTTTCGTCTGGTCAATGACCGCTACGGCATGGAAACCGGTGATCGGGTGCTGGCGGAAATCGGCGCGCGCATCCGCTCTTGTGTGCGTGAAAACGATCTGGTGGCGCGCATTGATGGCGATGATTTCGCCATTGTGCTGTTCCCGATCAAAAAGGCGGATTTCGCCCTTGCCCTGTCGCTGGCGGATCGGGTACGCGCGGCCATTGCCCAGCCCTTCAGCATTGACCATATCACCTGCTATCTGACCTGCTCCATTGGTATTTGCCTGTCGGGCCGCGCCCCCGTCACCGAGGCTGAATCGGTTCTGGCCAGTGCCGAAATCGCGCTGGAACTGGCGCGCAGGGAAGGCCCCGACGCGACCCGCAGCTTTTCGCCAAAAATGCGCCGCGAGGCGCGAAAACTGCATTCGCTGTCCGCCGAGCTGGAAGCCGCGCTGGAAAACGGCCAGATCCGGCCCTATTTCCAGCCGCAAATCTGCACCGATACCGGTGAGGTTGCAGGGTTCGAGGCTTTGGCCCGCTGGGAACATCCGCAAAGCGGGCTGATCCTGCCGGGCCTGTTTCTGCGCGCCATTGAAAGCACCGGCCGCTCGGAACGTCTGGGCGAGGTGATCTTGTATCACAGCCTGTCCGCCCTCAAATCCTGGGATCGGGCGGGTTTGCGCATCCCAAGTATCGGGGTCAATTTTTCCAGCGATGAGCTGCGCAACCCAAAACTGGTCGAAAAAATCAAATGGGAGGTTGACCGCTTTGAAATCGCCCCTGCCCGCATCACCATCGAGGTATTGGAAAACGTGGTCAGTGACCATGATGACGATGTGATAACCCGCAACATCCGCTCGCTTGCGGCGCAGGGTTTTGGCATTGATCTGGATGATTTCGGCACTGGTCACGCGGCAATTGCAAATATCCGGCGCTTTGCCGTCAACCGCATCAAGATCGACCGCAGTTTTATCACCAAGATTGACAGTGACACTGAACAGCAGGTTCTGACCTCGGCGATCATCGGCATGGCTGAAAGCCTTGGCCTTGAAACCCTTGCCGAAGGGGTTGAAACCATGGCTGAGCATGGTCGTCTGGCCCAGATGGGGTGCCGTTACATTCAGGGTTTCGGCATTGCCCGACCGATGCCGTTTGAAGATACGATCGCCTGGCTGCACAAGCATCGCGACAAGCTGGCCAAGGGCCAGGGCACCGATCGCAGGGCCGGATAGGCCCGCTTTGGCCAACAGGCCGGTTTTCGCTGTTTTTGCGGGCTGATCCCCGGGTCACAAGGTCGTAAAACCCCGAAAACCGCTTGACCTTTCGGGCGTGAATCTGTTGAACCTCCCTATCTTGCGCGCCACATTTCTGGTTGGCGCTGTCCGTTAATAATAGTGGTGCAGCCCCATTGCTGCGCGCTTGCTTGCAATTCGTGCCAATTGCATTATTTGCAATCTGCTGAACATATCTGAAGGTGGCCCTTAAATGGATGAACAGAATAAGAACCTTATTCTTGCGACGGTTCTCAGCGGTTTGGTGATCCTTGTCTGGGTCACGTTCTTTGCCCCCGATCAAACGGTCACGCCCGAGGCTGATCCGGCGGCCACTAGCCAAACCGTTGATCCCGTGACCGGTACCGCAACGGGCACCGCAACCACCGTGCCAAATACCGACGGCAATCTTGGCCAGGCACCAAGCCCGGCCCCGGCACCCGAGGCCACGACCGCCCAAACCCTTGAGGCGGCTTTGGCCAGCAGTGATCGCATCAAGATCGAAACCCCCACCGTAACCGGCTCGTTCTCGCTGCGTGGGGCGCGGCTCGATGATTTGTCGCTGAACAATTATAATGTGCGCATCAATGACCCGTCTGAAAAATTCACCCTGCTGTCACCGGATCGTACTGGTGCCGGTTATTGGGCCTTTCACGCCTGGTGGTCACCCGGCCAGTCGGTTGCACCGGATATGCTGCCCTCCGCCACCACCGAATGGCAATTGCTTGAAGGTGAAAAACTGACGCCGGACAGCCCCGTGACCCTGCGCTGGGACAACGGCCAGGGCCTTGTTTTCACGCGCAAAATCTCGATTGACGATGCTTATATGTTCACCATCAACCAGTCGGTGCAGAACAACACTGGCGGTGCGGTCGATCTGGCCGCCTATGCGGCCCTGACCCGCAAGGGCGATCCCAAAGTCAAAGGTTTTTTCATCCTGTTTGAGGGGGCGATTGGCTCGTATGATGGCGAGTTGAGCCAGACCACCTACAAAAAAGTGCGCAAGCTCGAGGTGTCCAACCAACCCGCCATCCATTCACAAACCGAAACCGTTAGCCAAGGCGGCTGGACCGGTTTTACCGACCATTACTGGATGACCAACCTGATCCCGCAAAGCGAGAAGGTGTTCACCACGGTCACCCAATGGTCCGAAACCGCGAACCAGTACCAGACCGATATGCGCTTTCCGGCCAAGATCGTGCCGGCCGGTGGCATCTATTCGGTTGAAACCAATGTTTTCGCCGGTGCCAAGGTCTATTCGATCATCAAGAATTACGAGGAAACCCTCGCCATTCCGCAATTCGTCGATTCGATTGATTGGGGCTGGCTGTTCTTCCTGACCAAACCGATCTTCCAGATCCTGCATTTCATGAACAACCTGATCGGCAATATGGGCATCGCCATCATCAGCCTGACCATCATGATTAAGGCGCTGCTGTTCCCGCTGGCCTATAAATCTTACGTTTCCATGGCCCGGATGAAAGAACTTCAGCCGGAAATTGAAAAGATGAAGAAGGCGGCGGGTGATGATCGCCAGAAGATACAGCAGGATATGATGAAACTTTACAAGGAAAAGAAGGTTAACCCGGCCTCGGGCTGTTTGCCGATCCTGCTGCAAATCCCGATCTTTTTCTCGCTCTATAAGGTGATTTTTGTCACCATCGAGCTGCGCCACGCGCCGTTCTTTGGCTGGATTCACGACCTTTCAGCGCCTGATCCCACCTCCATCCTGAACCTGTTCGGCCTGCTGCCCTACGCCCCGCCCGGGCCTGAAAGTTTCCTTGCGATCCTGTCCATCGGCGTTTTCCCGATCCTGATGGGCATTTCCATGTGGATGCAGCAAAAACTGAACCCGGCCCCAACCGATAAAATGCAGGCACAGATTTTCGCCTGGATGCCGTGGGTGTTCATGTTCATGCTGGGCCGGTTTGCCTCGGGTCTGGTGGTTTACTGGGTGGCCAACAACACCATCACCTTCACCCAACAATACCTGATTATGCGCAGCCAGGGCGTGAAACCGGATGTGTTCGGCAACATCACCAAGGGCTTTCGCAAGTTCAAAAAGAAAGACGAGAAAGAGGGGTGAGCGGAACGCTCGCACATATCTGGCGTCACCCGATCAAAAGCCACGGCCGCGAAGAACTGGCCGAAATCACCTTGACCGAGGGCAAATGCCTGCCGATGGACCGGCGCTGGGCTGTGGCGCATGAACAATCGTGCTTTGACGATGCAAGCCCGCGCTGGCAGCCCTGCCGCGAGTTTTCCACTGGTGCTAAATCACCGCGGCTGCAAGCGATCACGATCTATGTCGATCAACGCTTGGGGCGCTACACGGTCAGCCACCCTGACCGGGTTGATCTGACGTTTGATCCCGAGACCGAAGGCTCGTTGTTCGTGCAATGGGTGATGCCGATTTCAAACGGCGCGCGCACCCTGCCAGCCCGGTTCGTGCGCGCGGCACAAGCCATGACCGACACGGATTACGCCTCGATCTCGATGATTAACATGGCCTCGCACCGTGCGCTCGAAGCCACGCTGGGCCACGCGATTTCGCCCAACCGCTGGCGCAGCAATCTGCTGGTCGAAGGGCTTGGGGCCTGGGCCGAGAACGACATGATTGATCGGCGTATTCGCATTGGCGAGGTTGTGTTTGAAGTGATCGAGCGTATTCGCCGCTGCATGGCCACCGCCGCCAATCCCGAAACCGGTGAGCGTGATGTCGACACTTTGGGTACACTCAAGCAGGGTTTCGGCCATCAGGATATGGGCGTTTACCTTTTGGCAACCAAATCCGGCCATATCCGCCAAGACGACAAGGTTGAATTGATCTGATGGACCAGCGTTTCACCATAGCCCCCGACCCCGACCGGCCCGAGGCCGAGCAGGGCCGCAAGCTGTTCGCGGGCCCGTGCGATTTTGTCAAAGGCGTGGTCGCCATGGACGGGCTGCCGACAGACCAGCGGATCGAGGTTTGTTTTGCCGGGCGTTCAAATGTCGGCAAGTCATCCCTGATAAACGCGTTGGTGGGCCAGAAAAACCTCGCGCGCAGCTCCAACACCCCGGGGCGCACCCAGGAAATCAACTTTTTCGCCCTTGGGTCGCAGCGGTTTCTGGTTGATCTGCCGGGCTATGGTTTCGCCCAGGCACCGGTGGCGGTGGTCGATAAATGGCAACGGCTGATGAAATCCTATCTGTCGGGGCGCGCCAATCTGCGGCGGATATTCCTGCTGATTGATGCACGCCACGGGCCGAAAACTGTCGATAACAAGATCATGACGCTGCTGGATTCCTGCGCTGTGACCTTTCAAGTCGTGCTGACCAAGGTCGACAAGATCAAGGACAAGGAACGTCAGGCGGTGATCGCAAAAACCGCTGCCGCACTGGCCAAGCATCCGGCGGCCTTCCCCGAGATGATCCTGACCTCGTCCGAGAAAAAGCAGGGTCTGGAAACATTGCGCGCGGTGATCGCCGGAATTGTTTAAACGTGCTGCGCGCCATTCACCTCGATCTCGGCCCCTGACACATAAGAACTGGCATCCGAGCACAGGAAATAGATCGCACTGGCCACCTCTTCTGGCTGGCCCAGCCGTTGCAGCGGTAGTTTCGCAACGATCTGATCGGTGCCGGGGCTGAGGATCGCGGTTTCCACCTCGCCCGGCGCAATGGCATTGACCCGCACCCCCAAAGGGCCGAAATCAAACGCCATTTCCCGCGTCAGCGCCGCCAGCGCCGCCTTGGATGTGGCATAAGCCGCGCCCGCAAACGGATGCACCTGCACCCCGGCAATCGAGGTCACGTTGACGACAGCGCCACCCGCCGCCTGCAATTCATCCTTCAAGCCCCGCGCCAGCACCACGGGGGCGAAGAAATTCACATGAAACACATGGCCCCATGTTCTGAGATCGGTGTTGATGGTGTTGAGCCGCCCGCCATCCTCGGCCTTGGGCGAAATTCCGGCATTGTTGACCAGCGCGTCCAGCTTACCATCGCCCAGCTTGTCACGAATACGTTCAATCGCGGCGATGGTGTCGTTCGGATCGGCCAGATCAACCTGCACATGGTTCTCGGCCCCGCCGGGCCATGGACAATGCTCGGAAAACGGCTGGCGTGAACAGGTCAGCCCCCGCCAGTTACGATCCGAAAAATATTTGACCGTTGCGTGGCCGATGCCCCGGCTTGCACCCGTCAGCAGCATGGTTCTTTGTCGATCCTGATCGCTCATCTTGCACCCCTTACCTGTTCGCGGCCATTGTGTCATTTCCAACCGCCCACGCCAAGGCATGTTCGTGCAGGGCTTGGCAATTTCAGGGCAAGCGCGTAACAGGAAACGAGTTGCAACAAACCGGCAACATAGGGACCGGAATGATGGAGAAACAACAGGCCATGAAACGCGACTGGATCGCAACCGCCCGCACATTAAGCGAGGCTTTGCCATATTTGCAGCGCTA
>JAADIC010000220.1 GCA_013151535.1 Alphaproteobacteria bacterium
GGCTGGCTGTGGGTGGTATCGGTGTGTCCGCTGCCGTGCGCACCTATCTGGAAACCAAAACCTCTGTTATTGCGACATTGAAAACGCTGGGGGCGGAAAGTGGCACGATTTTCTGGGTCTATTTCCTGCAAATCGGGGTTTTGTCCATCGTCGGGATCGTTCTGGGGCTGGCCCTTGGGGCGCTGTTGCCGATTGTATTTGCGCCGCTGATTTCGGCGCAATTGCCGCTGCCGACCGAGATCACCGTGCATTGGGCACCGTTGATCGAGGCTGGCCTTTACGGCATTCTAACCGCCCTTTTATTCACCCTGTGGCCGATTGCCCGCACCGGTGAAATCCGCCCCGCCGCCCTGTTTCGCGATGCGATTTCCAAGCGGCGATTCTGGCCGGCATGGCCTTATGTGTTGCTGACGGCGCTATTGCTGGCCGCCCTTTTGGGGGTGGCGCTGTGGTATGCCTCGGTGCCGTGGCTGGCCATGTGGACCTTTGGCGGCATCCTTGGCGCGCTGGTCATTCTGGTGATCGCGGCCCTGATATTGCGCTGGTTCGCGGCGCAGCTTGCGGCCTCCAAAATGGTGCGCGGGCGCACCGCGTTGCGCTTGGCCTTTGGCGCGGTGGGTGGGCCTGCCAGCGAGGCGATGCCGGTGATCCTGTCGCTGGGTCTGGGCCTGTCGGTGCTGGCGGCAATCGGCCAGATTGAAAGCAACCTGCGCGGGGCGATTTCCAATGAATTGCCCGACATCGCGCCCTCGTTCTTTTTCGTCGATATCCAGACCGATCAGGTTGACGGTTTTCTGGCCCGCACTGAGGGTGACAAGGCTGTCAGTCGGGTCGATACCGCCCCGATGCTGCGCGGCATCATCACCAAGATCAACGGGCGCAATGCCCGCGAGGTTGCGGGCGACAATTGGGTGATCGCCGGGGATCGTGGCATCACTTACGCCGACGCGCTGCCCGACAAGACCGTGATTACACGCGGTGAATTCTGGCCCAAAGGCTATACCGGCCCGCCCCAGATCAGCTTTTCCGAACATGAAGGTCAGGAGCTGGGCCTGAAGCTGGGCGACACTCTGACGGTTAATATTCTGGGCCGCGAGATCAAGGCCGAGATTACCAGCTTTCGCAACGTGGATTTTTCCAATGCCGGCATCGGTTTTGTGCTGACCATGAACCCGGCCGCGCTGGCTGGCGCGCCGCGCACCCATATCGCCACGGTTTACGCCGAGGAGGCCGCCGAGGTCGCAATTCTGCGCGACATTGGCGACGCCTATCCCAACATCACCGCCATCCGGGTGCGCGACGCCATCGAGCAGGTGGCCAACGCGCTGCGTTCACTGGCGGCGGCGGTCTCTTATGGCGCGCTGGCGACGCTGGCCACGGGATTTGTGGTGCTGATCGGGGCGGCAGCGGCGGGTGAGCGAGCACGCGAATACGAGGCCGCGATCCTCAAAACCCTCGGGGCGTCGCGCGGGCGAATATTGTACAGTTTCGCCCTGCGTTCCGCCATGATGGGCGGCGCGGCGGGCCTTGTGGCGATCTTTGCCGGTGGTTTGGCAGGCTGGGCGGTGATGCGCTTTGTGATGAATACGGCGTTCACGTTCGAGCCTGTTTCCGCCATCGCCATCGTGCTTGGCGGCGCGCTGGTGACGATGTTGGCCGGTCTTGCCTTTGCCTTGCGGCCCTTGGCGGCGGCCCCGGCCTCGATCCTCAGGGCGCGGGAATAATGTCACAGACTTGTGGCTGATAGGCAACGCACACGGCCAGATTCCGAGCTGGCGGTTGCGTCACTGAAAAAAGCTGCCATGTTCAGCCTGTCCGATGGGCAAACTCGTTTGTGTGCGTTTTTCTTCGGACCTTCCAACATCTCAAATCTGAAAGGGGTCGCACATGCAGTGGGACATCATTCCCGATATTCACGGGCAGTCCGAAAAACTTAAGAGACGGTTAACAGCGCTTGGCTACCAGCCGCGCAACAATGTCTGGTGTCATGCTGACGCGGATCGCAAGGCCGTTTTCCTTGGCGATTTCATCGACCAAGGGCCAGATAATACTGGTGTCATCAACATCGTGCGTAACATGGTCGATGCGGGCCACGCCCATGCGATCATGGGCAATCACGAGCTGAATGCCTTTTACTTTCATACGCTTGACCCAAATAGCGGCGCGCCATTGCGGGAACATTCAACAAAGAACCGCAACCAGCATGCCAGTTTTCTGGCCGAGTTTCCCTTGGGCCGCACTCAAACCCGCGACGTGATAAACTGGATGCGCCGCCTACCGTTGTTTCTGGAATTTGGCGATTTTCGGGTTGTCCATGCCTGCTGGAATGACAGCTTGATCGAGCAGTTGAAGTCTGCCGCACCGACGGGTGTGCTGCATCGCGACGATCTGATCCGCGCTGCGGATGACGAGAATGCACTGTTCACGGCAGTTGAAACCACCACCAAGGGGCCGGAGGCGATGCTGCCGGACGGGTGTAGTTTTGTTGATACCGGTGGGACGCGGCGCACCAAAACACGGCTGAAATGGTGGGCTGAAAATGCCGTCACATGGCGCGACATAAGTGTTTCTGTGCCCGACCCGATGGAAATACCTGCGACAGTTTTGCCACACAAACTTGCGAGCACCACCTATCCAAGCGACGCCAAGCCGGTGTTCTTTGGCCATTACTGGATGTCGGGAAAGCCAGTTTTGCTGGCGAAAAACGCCCTGTGTCTTGACTATTCCGCCGGGCGCGAGGGGCCGTTGTTGAGTTATGACATGCGCCCGGGAAGTCAGGCCATTAGCCTGAACAATATCGGCGGCTATTCAGACGCCCTTACTTGACGCCCAGTTTCTTCTGCAATTTACTGGAAGACGTGGTGTATTGAAACACCACACGCTCATCCGGATGCACGATCTTTTTGGCGGCGTGTGACATCAATGCGGCTTCGTGAAAGCCCGACAGGATCAGTTTCAGCTTGCCGGGATAGGTGTTGATATCGCCAATGGCAAAGATACCGGGGCGGTTGGTGGCGAAGGTGCCGGTGTCGACTTTGATGAGGTTACCGTCCAGCTCCAACCCCCAGTCGGACACGGGGCCGAGCTTCATGGTCAGGCCGAAAAACGGCAGCAGGTAATCAAATTGAAGCGGTGATTCACCCGCGTCGGTTTTGATTGTCGCGCCGCTGAGTGTGCCGTTTTCTCCGTGCAATTCAGTCACTTGGCCGGTTATCAGGTCCATCTTCCCCGCCTCGACCAAGGCGCGCATTTTGTTCACGCTGTCAGGTGCGCCGCGAAAATCCGGGCGGCGATGCAGCAGGGTTACGCGGTCAGCAATCGGTTGCAGGTTCAAACACCAGTCGAGCGCTGAATCGCCGCCGCCAACGATCAGCAGCCGCTTGCCGGCGAATTTCTGGCGGTCGCGCACGGCGTAATAGACGCTGTTATCCTCATACTCCTCGACCCCGCGAATGGGCGGGCGTTTGGGTTGAAACGAGCCACCCCCGGCCGCGATCACCACCACTTTGGCGGCAAAAACGTGGCCCGTGTCGGTGGTGACGCGAAAGCCGCTACCGACATCACCGCTGACGCCCTCGACCATCTCGTTCAGGTGGATTTCTGCCCCGAAAGGTGCGATTTGCGCCAGCAGATTATCGGTCAATTCCTGCCCCGAGATCACCGGCAGCGCCGGAATGTCATAGATCGGTTTTTCGGGATAAAGCTCGGCGCATTGGCCGCCGGGTTTATCGAGAACATCAATCAGATGCGCCGTCAGATCGAGCAGGCCCAACTCAAACACCGCGAACAGGCCAACCGGGCCAGCGCCGATGATGAGCACGTCGGTTTCAATAGTCTCGCTCATCGCAGGCCATCCTTGCCGAGCGCGTCTGCATGTTCCAGCCCACCAACCCGCGGCAATGGCCGCCCGCTATCGGTGACGGCCACGGCGACCAGAATTTCGTTGGCACGGGGCGCGTCATTGATCGAAACCTCCATCCCATCAAAATGGCTGCGCACATAGGCGGCGTCTTTATGGCCCAAAGGCACGTCAAGCGGATGACCCATAGCGCCCATTTTCTTGTTGCTCGCCACCAGCGCCGCGCCTTTTTCAACCGCCTTACGCAAAGGCTTGCCGAGCCGCGGGTGCAGGATGGCGGCGGCATGTTCCAGCTCGCCGTTTTCACCAACCATGGCGGCTTTGCCATAACTTTCGGCGTCCGACGGCTCGATATCGAGCGCCATGACGCAGCGTTCGCCCAGCAGGCCGCCAAGTTCGGCACCGATCACCATCAGCGCTTCCAAATCCGGCTCAAACCGGCCCGCCAGCGGGTTTTCGATCACCGCAACCGAGACCGCGCGCCGGGTCGGTGGGTTGATAATCTGCCCCATCTCAAGGTGGGTTTCTTCAACCGTGGTCACGATTTTGCGGATCTTTGCGGTGCCCATATTGTGTTCCTTTTTTTGTCGCGCCTAGCGCAGCCCATCCTTGCCGGTGATCTCGTCGGCTTGCAAGCCTGCGGATCGTGCATGAATACGCGGCCCAGTGCTCATCACCAGCGCCAGCAGCATTTCATCGCTGCGCGGGCCGTCATTGCAGCCGACTTCCATGCTGTCAAAATGGCTGCGCACATAGGCCGCGTTCACATGGGTGATCGGCACATCAAGGCGCGCACCGACCGCGCCAACCTTCTTGGCGGAGGGCACAATCGCCTTGGTATCGGCCAGCACCTGACGCATGGAATAGCCACCCGGCGCGTGCCACAATGCGCCATGTTCAAGCTCGCCCGCAGCACCAATCAAAGCGCCTTTACCGTAACCTTCGATCTTTTCGGCCCCACCAAGTGCTGCGGCCAATCTGGCCGCCATATCAAGGCCAAGCGGGCGCAAATCGTCCATAAAACCAGTGATTTCAGGCTCGTAACGGCCAGCGAACGGATTTTTTATCACCGCGATGGCCGCGCCGCGTAACAGCGGCACATCCGGTTCGGGGCCGAATTCGTGGCGAATTTCCTCGATACTCAGGATGAATTTTCTCAGCGCCACATCGGCCATGGTCGGGGTCCTTTGCCTGATGGCGCGTTGATACGCCTTGGGCTTTGTTAGCATACCAACGAATATCGCGTGAACCTCTAGTGGCGTCAATAGAATTCCAGTGGCGCGGCTGGCAATTTCGCTTGGGTATATGTAACACTCGCATCAAGCAAAAGCCAAACTGGAATGAACGTGGTTGATCGACAAAGTGCAAACCCCAAAGACTATGTGCTAGACGAGCAGATCGGCTATAGGCTGCGGCTGGCCAATCAGCGGCATCTGGAGATTTTCAACCGGATCATGCCCGATCTGACCCCGACCCAGTTTTCGGTGCTGGTGCGCCTCTTGGAGGTTGGTGAAGTGTCGCAAAACCATCTGGGGCGCATGGTGGCGACAGATGCGGCCACCACCAAGGGTGTGATTAGCCGCCTTGCGAAAAAGCGGCTGGTGAATACCGTGCCGAGCCAGACCGACCGGCGGCGGCTGTTGATTTCGCTGACCGATACGGGGGCGGAATTCACCCGCCGCATGATCTCCAAAGCGCAGGAAATCACCCACCTGACCAGCGCGCGCCTAAGTGCGGCCGAGGCCAGCAAGCTGATGGAGCTTCTGGAGAGGCTTTGACACTAGGGGCTGTTGACGTTCACCGTTTGGCACTGGCGCGAGCCGAAATTTGTTGCCAGCGTGTGAAATTGAGCGCGGCTATCCCTCGCACGGCAGGGCATGTTTACATGCCCAAGAGTGATCCGATAGGAAGCGAGATTTTGCGCGGTGGCGGCAAATTTCGCCGCGTCCCTTCGGGATTTCACCAAAATCCACCATTGCCACACCAATTTCGCTTGAAAGGGGCGACCCTATCGGCGCAAAATTGGCTGGCACTGGTGGATTTTGGGTGGAAACCAGTGTCAAACGGTGAACGTCAACAGCCCCTAGCTTGCGCCTTGGATTACGTTTGCATACAAATGACCCCAGCAGCCGGATTCTAGCGCCGGACAGACATTCACAGAGGATCAGCCGATGGCCGACAGCAGCAAACTTGTTATCCGAAATATCGGGCAAATCCTGTCCGGCAAGCTGGAAGCGCCCATTCTGGATGGGGATTGCGTGGTCGCGGTGGGCGGCAGGATCGCCGATTTTGGCGACGCCAAAGACCTTGATACCGACCGCGCCGACATGATTGTCGATGCCAAGGGTGTGACGCTGGCGCCGGGCCTGATCGACAGCCATGTGCATCCCGTCATTGGTGATTACACCCCGCGCCAGCAGCAGATCAACTGGATTGATAGCTGCCTGCATGGCGGTGTCACCTCGATGATTTCGGCAGGCGAAGTGCATGCGCCGGGGCGGCCCAAGGATATCGTCGGCCTCAAGGCTTTCGCCATCGCCAGCCAGCGGTTTTACGAGAATTTCCGCCCCTCGGGTGTTAAAATGCACGCCGGTGCGCCGGTGCTGGAACAGGGCATGGTTGAGAGTGATTTCAAGGACTTGGCCGATGCCGGTGTGACATTGCTGGGCGAGGTTGGGCTTGGTTCGGTCAAAACCGGTGAGACCGCGGCCCAGATGGTGAAATGGGCCCGCAAATATGGTATTCAAAGCACAATCCACACCGGCGGGCCGTCCATTCCCGGCTCGGGGTTGATCGACAAAGACGTGGTGCTTGAGGCCGATGCCGATATCATCGGCCATATCAACGGCGGCCATACGGCGCTGCCGGATGACCAGATCACTTGCCTCTGTGAAAGCTGTCTGCGCGGCATTGAGATCGTGCATAACGGCAACGAGCGCGCCGGCCTTCTGGCCATGCGCACGGCGTTCGAGCTGGGCCAGCCGGAGCGGATTATTCTGGGCACCGACAGCCCCGCCGGATCAGGTGTGCAGCCGCTGGGCATCCTGCGCATGATCGCGATGCTGTCCAGCCTTGGCGACATCCCGCCCGAGATCGCGTTCTGCTTTGCCACCGGCAATACCGCGCGGATGCGTGATCTTGATACCGGCATGATCGAGGTCGGAAAATCCGCCGATTTCATCCTGATCGACATGGCCCAGCACGCGCCCGGCAAAGACATGCTGGAAAGCATCCATCAGGGCAATCTGCCGGGTGTCGGCATGACGGTGATCGACGGCGTCGTGCGCTCGGCCCGCAGCCGCAACACCCCACCTGCCACAAGATTGCCCCAGATTGTTGAGCCGGATTAAGATCAGCCGAAAAGCCGGAGCGGTACCTGATTGGGGGAATAATTTTACCGAAAATTATTCAGGTTGAAAATCTTTCGGGAAAGATTTTCTTTGCCCAAGCGCCGGTCGCGCAAATCCAATTTGGCGACATAATGAATGCCTGAGCCGGAATCTGCGTCATTGACGGGCCGTAAGGGGGACGCGGCTCTAGAGCCTCGCCAATATCACCTGTTCCTTGCCCAGCGCCGCCATAATCTTGTCGCGTTCCATCAGGCAAAACCCCGTGGACAAGCCGTCGGCAAGGGTGGCGTTGCCGGCAACAACCGAAACCTGCCGCCATTTGCCGCCCGGCACGCCGCTGCGGGGGTCAAGGATATGACCGCTCTGGCCGCCCTCGGTGAAAACCGTACCCAAAGGGGCCGATGTGGCGATGGCCTGGTTAACCAGTTGCAGCGGCGCACCCCTGCCTCCTTTGAGGAATATTTCCCAGGGTTTCCCGTTCGGCGCGGCTCCAAGGGCCGAAATTTCACCGGTATTCACCAATACATTGGCAATTCCGTTGCGGCGCAGCAATGCGGTGACCTTATCGGCGATATACCCCTGGGCCACGCCGTTCAGGGTTAGCGCCATTCCGGGACGCACCAGTTTTATTGCAGCCGCTGTGATCTCCACACCGCGCCAACCCGTTAAAGCCAAGGCAGCGGCGATCTGTGCTTTTTGCGGCGTAATTCCCAGCGAATACTGGCGCGCGTAAAGTGCCCAAAGCGGTTGCACGGTTGGATCGAACGCCCCACCTGTTCGCTGGTGGATGGTATCGCAACTGGACAAAAGCTCGACCATCTCAAAAGGCGGGTCCGGCAGGAGGCCTGTTTGATTGAGCCGGGACAGGGCGCTGTCGGCCCGGTAAAGGCTGAAAACCTGCTCCAGCCGCCGGATTTCGGCGATGGCCAGCTCTATCAGCGCCTCGGCATTCGGGTGATCCAGCACAATCTGGGCGTTCGCACCAAGCGCCAGCCCGCGCCACTGGCGGGTGGTGGCAGCGGTTGCACCGCCCAAAACGGGCAGCGCCGCAGCGCCGGCAAGGATGGCAAGAAACCGTCGGCGGGTTTTCATCGGCTTTCCTCTGCTTTGGGTTTGGCGGGGCTCATTTTCATCCCTTCCATACCGGCCGCGCCGATTTCCACCGGTGCCAGCACCGCATCGGCCGGAATATCGGCCAGCCGCATCACCATGCCACCATGGGCGGCGGCAAAAACAGCCGCATCAGCCTGCGTGCCAAACGGGGCAAGCTCGGGCGCACCCATGCCGCCACGCGCGTCTGATCCAACGACGTAAAAGGCATCATTTGCGGTGATCCAGTTATTCGCCCCCGGCTCTTGCCAGCTTGCGGCTTTGGCCATGTCACTGACATAAAAGCCGGTGATTTCGGCTGATTGCTCGGGCGAGCGCAGATAGGCGATACCGTCCCTGACCTGCGCGAACCAGAGCGGTTGTTGCGATCCGGCAAGATGGATCTGTGCCTTTGGGCCTTCGTGCTCCAGGATCAGCATCTGGCAATAATATCCTGCCGCATCGGCTGTCAGTTCAACCGGGGAAGGGGCGTTGCGCGCGGCCACATCGTCTTTGCATCCGGCAAGGGCAAGGAGGGGCAGCAAAGCGGTGGTTAGCAGGATATTCATGGCTCGACCTTTCGAAAAGCGGCCCATGCCAGCAGCAATGCCAGCACAGGCCAGACAACCAGCGATGTAAGCTGGCCAAATGTACCAGAAACCGAACCGGCGGCACTGAGACCCGAGGCAAGTTCCGCCGTCGTAACCACCGGCATGTTCAGCAGACGAAACGCATCCGCCGGATTGGCCACAAGCAGCCACGGGAAGAAGGTTTTGGTAAATGTACCACCACCATCCGCCACCAGCGCGCCCAGCAACCCAAGATCATAAAGCACCACCGCCACCAGCCAGATGACAATGGCAACACCCGAGGCCACCGAGGGTTGGCGCATCATGGATGATACCAGATAGCCGATCCCCAGAAACGCCGCCCCCAGTGCCAGCGAAGTCACATAAAGCCGCAGCAGCGGCGCAAAAGACATATCGGCGCTGCCGTTTTGCCAGATGGCCAGCAATCCGGTCAGCCCCAGACCGACACCAACCGCGAAACCAAGAACCGCAAGATGGGCCAGAAACTTGATCAGGATTTCCGCCCGCGATAGGGGATAGGACAGGCTAAGCGCCAGCGTGCCGCGCTCGATCTCGCCCGAGATGGCGTCAAACGACAGCAGCAGGCCGACAAGTGGCACCAGATAGACCGAAAGCGTGGTGATCGAGGTCACGGCAACCACCAGCGGGCTGACCCCCAGCACGCCGGTTGGGGCACCGCCCGCAAGGGTCAGAACGACCGAGAACAGCGCCATCAGCAGCACTGAAGTTGCCACCCATAAATTGCGCCGGGCAATAATCAGTTCCAGCCGGGCTATGGTCAGGATC
>JAADIC010000371.1 GCA_013151535.1 Alphaproteobacteria bacterium
AGCGGGAAAATTATCGCGGCGGCCAAACCGTGGCTGATTTTGAGATTCCTCAAAATGGAAGGTATTTTGTTCGATCCGCTTTTTCGGAAAACCATTTGCAACACTCCATTGTACATTCTGAACCCAGATTGACGCCACGCTAGCCAGATTGGGTGAAGATAAAGTAAAGCGCCTGACACCCCCCGGCAGTTTTTTTGACTTCTTAACTATACCGCGCTGTCAGGAACCCGGCTGCGATGCCGATCCGGAAAATTTTGTGAAAATGGACGGGGTTTACCCCGGTGATGTCCGCCGGTTCAATGCGCGGCGGTTAATATAATTTTCATTGGTGATCCCTAGTCTCACGGCAGTTACAGCCGGTTTATCAGCGGCTTCGCCCTACCTATCGCAGGACAACGCCAAATGAATTTTTTCAACCGACTTGGCTTTTCATTCAAGCTGTCGATCTTGTTGGTGGCGCTGATACTGGCGGCGGGTGCTGGCGTCGGGTATTCAAGCTATACCAGCGCGCGCGATATGCTTTTGGCGGCCGAAAAAGGGCAGCGTGGCGTGCTGCTTTCCCGATACCGCGCGGCTTTGCAGCAATGGACGGGTTCGGTTGAAACCGATCTGGTTCTGACCGCGCAATCCCCCGATATTCAGGCGGTGTTCAGCGCGTTCAGCCAGGGGCGGGAAGATGTCGCCCTGTCCGGGGTCAACGATCCCGGGGATGGCTATATCGACGGAAATTCTAATGTTTCGGCGTCAGAGCCGCCTCAGAACTACGTCGCGAGCGGCGCGGATAACAGTCGTGTCACTGCCCGCTATACCCCGTTTCTGCGCAGCTTCGCCGAGGCGCGTGGTTATGCGGATATCTACCTGATAGATGCGGCGGGAAACCTTGTCTATTCGCTGGCGAAAAACCAGAATTATTCGAGCAATTTCCGAGCAATTTCACGGATTCAGCCTGGGGTGATGCCGGTTTGGGCGAAGTTTTTCAGGCGGCGGTCACGGCGCAGGATGGTGCCGTGATGTTTGCTGATTTCATGCCCTATCGTCCGATCCAAGGGCGCGAAGCGGCCTTTGTCGGAACGCCGGTTTTCGGCGCATCAGGTGATCGCCTTGGGGTGTTGGCGTTTCAAATTCTGCCAGTGCAGGGGAACGCTGCGACTGGTGCGGCAAGTGATACCCCAGTCGATATCCTGCTGGTGGGCGCAGACGGGCGTATCCGCAACCTGCCGCCAATCCCATTTTCGCGCGACGGGCGAATCAGGGCTGAAAAATCCATGCTCCCGCCCGGCGGACAAGCTGGTGAAGCGGGGCTTGCCTCCTCTGTCGATGTCGATGTTTTCGGAACCGCCATGACCTTGATCGTGAAACAGCGATTGGCGGCGCGGATGGCGGATATTGCCAGCCTTCAAGCGGGCTATCTGCAGTCGTTGATCCTGACCGCCTCAGCCCTGTCGCTGCTGGGCATTCTCGCGCTGATTTTTCTGACGGCACCGCTCAGGCAGCTTCGCGATATCGCCGCGCGACTGGCGCGGCACCAACAAAAAACGTCGATTACCGCCCCGCCGCGCAAAGACCAAATCGGGCAAGTGATGGCGGCGCTGTCAAGCCTGTGGGAAGATCAGCGCAAAGCCGATGACCTCGGGAAATCCGCAGCTTTGGTCAAAGGGGCTTTTACCCATGCGACCTCCCCAATGCTGATTCTGGATGGCGAGAACCGGATTATGGACATGAACCTGGCCATGCGCGGTTTTCTGGAGCAAAACACCGAAGCGCTGAAGGCCATTACATCCGGTTTTGATCCGGCTGGCGTGATTGGACAAAATATCGCCATATTCGGCAAGGATTTTTTCGACCAATCGCCGGAGACAGCACCGTTTACGCAGGTTTTTGTCCTCGGAGACCGAAGTATCATGGTTGCGGCCTCGCTTGCCCCCTCCGATCTGGAGCCGGCGATCAAGCGCAGGTTGTTGGCGTTCAGCGACATAACCGAAACGGCCCAAACCAGCAATATTGTCAGTCAGATGGGCGCTTATCTGGCCATTGTGGAATATTCGCCGGACGGGCGGGTGCTGAAGGCCAATTCGGTGTTCAGCGCGGCTTTTGGTTATACGCCGGGTGAAATCACCGGCCTTCATGCCGATGATCTGGTGCCCAAATTGATGCGGGAGTCCGGTGACAATGCCGTGATTTGGCAACAATTGCGCGCAGGCCAGCGGCGGGTGGGCGTATTTGCCCGCGTTTCGCGGCAGGGCGATCGGCTTTGGATGCATTCGTCCTTTCTGCCGCTGACAAACGCGAGCGGGCAGGTTTACCGCATTGTCGAGATCGCCACTGATATCTCCGTGACCGAGGAAAAGCGCCTGGTCAAAACGGCCGAAATGGCCTCGATCGGGCGGGTTCAGTCGCTGGTTCGTCTTTCACCGGATGGCACGATACTGGATGCAAATCAGATATTCCTCGATCTCGTGGGGTATGAACTGGAGGATCTGAAGGGCAAACCCCATCGGATTCTGGTGCCCGACGAGGTGGCGGAAAGCTAGGAATACGCCGATATCTGGCGTGATATTTCGCGTGATGTGTTCCGAACCGGTGTCTATCGGCGGGTCTCCAAATCTGGTGCTGAAATGTATTTCCACACCCGCTTCATTCCGGTGAGGGATCGCGACGGCAAGGTCATGGAAATCATCAAAACTGCCGTGGATGTGACGCAGTCAGAGCGTGACCGGCAAGAGGATCGGCGCGAGCGTGCGAAAAATCTGGCGCAGATCAAACAGGTGGTCGATGCATTGAATGTCGGGCTGGAAGCCTTGTCGCAGGGGGATCTCAGGGCGCAGATTCCGTCTCCTTTTGCACGCGAATACGATGAGTTGCGGGTGAATTTCAATCGCGCGGTCGCGACCCTGCGCGAGACGATGATTACGGTGAATAACAACTCTGAATCGATCCAGAACGGATCAACCGAAATCCGCCAGAGCGCCGAAGACCTGTCCCGGCGCACCGAGGCGCAGGCCGCCACATTGGAAGAGACCAGCGCCGCCCTTCTGGAACTGGCCGAAAGTATCCAATCGACAGCCGGCGGTGCCGAGCAGGCCAAACTCGCCGCCGTTCAGGCCAAGAGCCACGCTGAAACCGGCGGCAATGTTGTGCGAAGCGCAATTGAATCGATGGGCGCGATCAAGCAATCTTCCGAGCAAATCTCGCATATCATCGGGGTGATCGAGGATATCGCGTTCCAGACCAACCTGTTGGCCCTGAACGCCGGTGTGGAAGCTGCTCGGGCTGGCGAGGCCGGTCGCGGTTTTGCCGTCGTGGCGGCGGAAGTTCGGGCGCTGGCACAACGCTCCTCTGACGCGGCGAAAGAGATCAAGACCCTTATTCTCACAAGTTCGGAACAGGTCGAGCAGGGCGTGACATTGGTGGATAACGTCAGGATCTCGCTGTCCAATATTGTCGACAGCGTCGCCAAATCGGCAGACCTGGTGTCCAATATCGCCTCGATTTCGAAAGAGCAGGCGGACGGGGTAATCACCCTGACCACAAGCATGGATCAACTGGATCAGGTCACCCATAAAAACGCCGCCATGGTTGAAGAAACCTACGCGGCCTCGCAGACCATGCATGTTGAATTGGAAGGTTTCGTCAAACTTGTGGCGCGGTTCAATCTGGGCCGTAAGTGTGAGGCTGGTGAAAACATTGTCCGGCTGCACGAGACAGCTCGCGCCCCTGTACCAAAGCGCAACCTCACGCCTGTGTTGCTTGCGCTCGCGCCGGTTCGGATGCCAGTTTCTCAGCTTGATCCTGGGCCTGAGTTTGGGCCTGAATTTGGACCTGAATTTGGGCCTGAACACGAGCAGGACTGGCGGGAATTCTAGGTTGGGACATAGATGATGCAAACTGAAACAATCACAAATCCGACGCTTAAAAAAACTTTGGTCACCCAAGGGGAGTTTGCCACCAGCGCTGACCCGAACGAGGTTTTGACCACGATCCTGGGCTCGTGCATCTGCACCTGCATGTATGATCCTGTGGCCAAAGTTGGCGGGATCAACCATTTTCTGCTGGGGGATACGCCCAAAGACCAGTCTCAATCCACAAAATATGGCGTGCATTCTATGGAGCTTCTGATTAACGGGCTGCTCAAACGCGGGGCGCGCCGTGAACGGTTGCTGGCCAAGCTGGCTGGTGGCGCAAAAATGCTCAACGGTATCTCGGATATCGGAGCCGCAAATGCCGCCTTTGCCACCCAGTTTCTGGAACGCGAAGATATCGTTGTGATCGGGACCAATCTTGGTGGCGACATGGCGCGACGCATCCGCTTTTGGCCAGCCACCGGACGCACCCAGGTGCTGATGGTGCAAAATACCGAAACAGCAAAAATAGAGGCCTCGCTGGCCAGGAAAATAGCCGCCAAACCCAGGGATATGGGCGATGTAGAGCTGTTTTAGGGGAACTTTTCTGCGTTCTTGGCCCGAATGTTTAGAGGTGGCTAACTATTCCCAAATATACCTTGAATAACCCATCGCGCAAAACAGGTGCACAGATGAAAATGAGACTAATGACAATCAAGGCAAAAATTTTCGCCGTATTCGCACTGGCGGCTGTATTTTTGTGGGGCAGTATCGGAACCGCGTTGACCGAATTGATTTGGCAAACTCCGGAACTGAAAATGGTCGAAGTCCATGTTGACAAGACTTCGGACAGGGGCATTCCGCTATTGGAATTAACCAAGGATATCAAAGCGGACATCCTTGAAGTGCAGGGCTGGTTAACCGATATTTCCGCAACCCGGGGCTTGCCCGGTTTTGATAGCGGCTTTGAAAAAGCGGAAGAAAACGCGCAACAGTTTTATACGGATGTCGAGGCCGCGCGCCAGCTTGCCCGCGCGCTTGACATGCCCGAGATTGTCACCGCTCTGTCAGAAATGGTCGATGCATTTGGCCCGTTCTATGCAGAAGGCAAAGAAATGGCGCAGGCCTATATTGACGGCGGTCCGGAGGTGGGCAACCGCCATATGAACAAATTTGACGAAGTTGCTGCCGCACTTGCCGCCACTTCCGATTCGCTGAACACCCAAGTGGACGCGCAAACTGCCAAGCATCTCAAGATGCTGAAGGACGTTGCCAAGAAGATAAACGCCGATAATGCGCGGCTCGTGACCTTGCTTGAAGTGCTGTCTCTTCTCAGCGCCCTGGTCGGAACCATCGGGCTGATTTACATTTTCCGAATGCTCAGCCGAAACTTCAGAGACCTCAACGATGACGTGGCCGTGGTGATGGCGGAGGAAAACCAGACCCCACTGAAGCGGAATTCAGAGCGAAATGACGAATTTGGGCCAATCGCCAAAGCATTGTCGGCATTCCGGGAAACACTTGCGGCGGGCAAGGCCAAGGAAGCCGAGTTGCGGGTGGCCGAAAAACAAGCGTTTGAACAGCAACACCAGGCGCAAGCGGAAGATGCGAAACGCATCGCCGAGCATGAGGCGGAAATGCTGGCGGCGGAACGACGCGAACAGGAGCGGCTCCACGAGGCCGAGCGTCTGGAAGCAGAAGCCGAAAAGAACCGCATTACCAAGCGCGATGCCGAGGCAGAAGCCCTGAGACAGCGTGAGCAAATGTCGGCGCGTGAAATTTCGACGGTGGTGGCGGCCTGCGCCGAAGGCGATTTCAGCCAGACCCTGAACACCAGTGACAAAGAGGGTGTTTTTGCCGAAATCTGTGACGGCATCAATCGTATAGGCGAGGTGAGCAATTTTGGCCTGGAAGAGATCAAGATCGCGTTGGATGCGTTGTCCAAGGGCGACCTCACCCATAAAATGAATGGTGACTTCAAGGGAATTTTCGCCGAAATCCAGGGCGCGGTGAACCGGACAATTCAAAGTCTGGCGCGCAGTGTCAACCAGATCGGGCAGAGCAGCAATGTTATCCGCAATTCAACCCGCGAAGTGGCTGAATCCGCCGACAACATGGCCAAAAGGACCGAGCATTCAGCGGCCACACTGGAGCAGACCTCGACCGAAATCCATACTCTGGCCGAGAACGTGTCCAAATCCGTGGAACTGGCCAAGGACGCGGATCATGCGGCGGCCGAAATTCAGGTGCAGGCGAACGAGAGCGATCAAATTGTTCAGGACACCGTGAATGCAATGCACGAAATTCAAGCCTCTACCGCCGCCATTCAAAAAACCATTTCGATGATCGACGACATCACGTTTCAAACCAACTTGCTGGCCTTGAACGCCGGGGTTGAAGCGGCCCGGGCCGGCGATGCGGGGCGCGGCTTTGCCGTGGTTGCCGCCGAAGTGCGGGATCTGGCCGCCCGCTCATCTGACGCTGCGCGTGAA
Source organism: Alphaproteobacteria bacterium (assembly GCA_013151535.1). Classification (GTDB taxonomy): domain Bacteria; phylum Pseudomonadota; class Alphaproteobacteria; order Rhodobacterales; family Rhodobacteraceae; genus UBA5972. The sequence continues at coordinate 6,332 of JAADIC010000371.1, forward strand.
ATAGCGCAACTGATTGCATCAAGCGAGCGGCAGGTGCAGAAAGGCGTTTCCATGGTCGACCAAACTGGCGCTGCCTTCAAGGCGATTGCCGAAGGCGTAACGGCAATCAGCGGCCAGATCGCCAAAATATCCGCCTCTGCCATCGAGCAATCCAACAGCATCTCCGAAATCAACCAGGCCACGCAGCAGCTTGACAACGTCACCCAGCAAAATGCGGCGATGTTTCAGGAAACCACCGCCACCAGCGTGGCGCTTCAACATGAAACCGAAAATCTGGCTCAGGTGATTTCGGCATTCAAGCTGGATGGGCAACCCGGTGCAACATTTTCACCGCGAAAACCGGCTATGGCGAAACGAATGAGCGCCAGCCAGACCGGTGCTGTTGGCGTCCAGGCAAATCTGAGAGGAATGTGAAAATGCGCCAGTCAGACATAGTCAACCTCGCTCTGGAGCCGCGACTAACCCAGAAAAATGCGGCGAATTTGGCCGCAACGCTTGCCGGGCATCGCTATCGCCCGATCAATTTGGATGCCAGTGCAGTCATCCATGTCGGGGCCCCGGGATTCGAGGTTTTGCTCGCGGCGATGCGGGGATGGATGGAAAAGTCGGTTGAATTCACCTTCACCGATCCTTCGGAATCTTTCATGGACGACCTTGCACGCATCGGGCTGGTGGCCGAAGAATTTGGATTAAACGAGGGATAACATGCAGACAAAAGTTCTGGCAGTTGATGATTCTCGCACCATGCGGGACATCCTGAGCCACGCGCTGGGCGAGGCCGGGTTTGAGGTGGACGTGGCCGAAGACGGCGCGCATGGTCTGGAAGTTGCGGCGCGTTTCAAGCCGGATGTTGTTATCAGTGATATCAACATGCCCAGGCTCGACGGCTTTGGATTTATCGAAATGTTGCGAAAGGATAGGGAACTGGGTGCGGTGCCCATTCTGGTGCTGACCACCGAATCCGCCCCCGAACTGAAATCCCGGGCACGGGCTGCCGGGGCCACGGGGTGGATTATCAAACCATTTGACGGCGAAAAACTGGTGGCAGCCATTCGCCGGGTCAGCGCCTAGGGGAAAGCCATATGAGCAGCGATCTGGACCAGATATTGGTCACCTTTTTTGAGGAATGCGAAGATCTTCTTGCCAGTTTGCAGGAAAACCTTGGCCTTGCGGAAATCGAGCCGCAGGACAGCGAGCAGATAAACAGTATTTTCCGCGCCGTGCATTCAATCAAAGGCGGGGCCGGGGCCTTTCATCTGGAAACGCTGGTCAAGTTTGCGCACGGGTTTGAAACCGTTCTCAACGACGTGCGAAATGGTGACGTCGCCATGGGGCCGGAGGTGATTGCGGTTTTCTGGCAATCCAGCGACATGCTGAGTGACCTGATCGGGGCGGCTCAAAGCCAGTCCGATTCTGATGAGGTGGCGGTGGATGACTTGTTGGAAAGGCTCATCGCCCTGCGCCCCACACACCTGATCGAGGCTGAACCGGAAGACCTGGAATTCACACCCATTGGTGCGGCGGCGGTGTTTGATCTTGATCTGGGTCCGCCGCTGGCAAGCGCTGAAACAGTTTTTAATATCTCCTTCAAGCCAAAGGCCGGGTTCTATCAAAACGGTCATGAAACCCTGCTATTTTTACGCAGTCTCGAGGATTTGGGGCAGCTCACCGCCCGGTGCAACACTGAAACCTTGCCTGATTTTGACGATTTTGAATCGGAAGCGGCCTATTTTTCCTGGGAAATCGAACTTCGCACGGAGAAGGGTGAAACAGATATCCGGGAGATTTTCGAATTTGCCGAGGGCCATTTTGAGCTTGATATTTCAACCACGTCGCCAGTTCCGTCATCCGCCACGACGGTTCCGGATATCCCTGATATCCCTGATATTGCCGAAATCCCCCTGCCCGAGGTAACCCCGCCCGTCAAAAAGACCAAATCGAAACCCAAGAAATTGGCAACGGTTCGGGTCGATGTGGAGCGGATTGACCAATTAATCAATCTGGTTGGTGAGTTGGTGGTGGCACAGGCTATATTGACACAATGTATCGAAGAGATGGATCTGGCCGGTGATACCGAGTTGCTCAACCATATCGACGAACTCAAAGTGCTTTCGCGCGAGATACAGGACAGCGTGATGACGGTGCGCGCCCAATCGGTGAAACCATTGTTTCAACGCATGTCGCGTATTGTGCGCGAGGCGGCCGCAGCAACCGAGAAACTGGTGCGCCTGGAAATCGTCGGCGACACCACCGAAATCGACAAGACCGTCATCGAAAAGCTGGCTGACCCGCTGACCCATATGCTGCGCAATGCGGTGGATCACGGGCTTGAGACCCCGAAAGAACGGCGCGATGCCGGCAAGGATGAAACCGGTGTGGTGACACTTTCAGCCGCGCATCGCTCGGGCCGGGTTGTGATTGATGTCAGCGACGACGGCGGCGGGATCGATCGCGCGCGGGTTCTACAAATCGCGATCGACAAGGGGTTGATTTCACCCGGAGACAAGCTGGAACCCGAGGACATCGACTCGATCCTTTTTCTGCCCGGGTTCTCGACCGTTGGCGAGGTTTCGGAACTTTCCGGGCGCGGCGTCGGCATGGATGTGGTGAAAACCGCGATCCAATCCCTTGGCGGGCAAATCTCGATGAGCTCCAAGCCGGGCAAAGGCTCAAAATTCAGTATCAGCCTGCCGCTCACGCTGGCGGTGCTGGACGGTATGGTGGTCGAAGTGGAGGGTGAGCGGTTTATCCTTCCGATCACCAGCATTCGCGAACTTGTGCGCCCCGGCACCGAGAAAATTCACCAGATTGACCGGGATTTCACCGCAGTCTCGATCCGTGGCGAGAATATCCGGGTGATCGACGTGGGGCGCGCCCTTGGTATCCGCAGCACCCCCTGTGTGTTCGAAAAAAGTATTCTGGTGCTGGTCGAGGTGGATGATGGCAGCCGTTGTGCGCTGGCATTCGATGCCATTCAGGACCAGCGGCAAGTGGTCATCAAAAGCCTTGAAACCAATTATACGGATGTCCTTGGCGTGGCCGCCGCCACCATTCTGGGGGATGGACGAATAGCCCTTATTCTGGATCCGAACGACCCGGTTTTTGGCGCAAAAATAACCGAACAGCCCAACAATTTATCGTTTGCAAAGGCGGGATGAGAGATGGAAATTCAGACCAACGAAATCGAGACAAGCGAGCCAAATTATGTCGCATTCAGAGCGGCGGAACAGGATTACTGCGTGGACATCATGGATGTTCGCGAAATTCGGCGCTGGACCCAGACCACCGCGCTGCCCGGCGCACCGGATTATGTAAACGGGGTCATCAATCTGCGCGGATCCGTGGTGCCGATCATTGACTTTTCAAAGCGATTGGGGCTGGACAAACGCGCCCCGAGCGAACGAAATGTGATTGTCATCGTGCAGACCTCGGATCGGGTTTGCGGCCTGTTGGTGGATGAGGTGTCGGAAATTCTGCGGATTTCTGAAAACCATGTGCAAAAAACCCGGGCAATTGGGCCGAGCGCTGCCGGAACCATCGTGACCGGGGTTATCTTGCTGGATGAAAGGATGATCCGGCTGGTAAACCTCGATCACATCATTGACGAAGACGAACCGG
>JAADIC010000107.1 GCA_013151535.1 Alphaproteobacteria bacterium
CGGTCATTGCCCGACTGGTCCTGCCATTTGCGGGTTTGCAACTTGCCCTCGATATAAACGGTCGAGCCTTTGCGCAAATATTGCTCGCAAACCCTGACCAGACCTTCGGAAAAAATCGCCACCGAATGCCATTCGGTCTTTTCACGCTTTTCGCCGGTATTCTTGTCACGCCAGTTTTCCGAGGTGGCGATGCGCAGATTGCACACCTTGCCGCCGTTCTGAAACGTGCGCACCTCGGGGTCGCGCCCCAGATTGCCGAGGATGATAACCTTATTTACCGAGCCTGCCATGAAACCCTCCCGTTTTGAGCTGTCGAATCCGAAAAATTAACCATAAGCGTTAGACCATCCTGAAAAGGTGAAGGAAAGATGAAAAATCCCGAGTTTTGTGCTGAAACCGCCAGCAATTGCGACATTTGGGATTTTTTCGAGCCTTGCCTTGGAAAGGCTTGCATCTGCTATTAGTCTCTTTGTACGCTGGTTTGTGAGTTGGGCAAGCCATCCCTAAATAATTGGATACCAGACGTGAAAACGATGAAAATTCCAGTATTTGTGCTGGTGCTGATTGTGATTCAGGCCATCAGCGCCATTTTTTTCCTGAGCGATGTTTTTGAAGACGGCTATTCCTCGGTCACCGGATTTATGTTTTCCAGACATCTGGCGGTGGAAGGGATGGCGACGCTTGGCCTGATCTTCGGCATTATATTCGAGGCGCGCTATTTGCTGGAAATCCTGCGCCGCAACGCCGAGATGGATCGCAACATGCGGGTGGCGACCGGGGCACTGAACGATGTCATCACCGAATATTTCAGGGATTGGTCGTTAACACCCTCGGAAAAAGACGTGGCGATGTTCGCCATCAAGGGCATGAGCAATCAGGAAATTGCCGGATTACGCGCCTCCAGCGAGGGCACGATCAAGGCCCATCTGAACGCGGTGTTTCGCAAGGCCGGTGTCAGCGGGCGCAACCAGTTAATCAGCCTGCTGGTCGAGGATCTGATGGCGCAACCGCTGGTGGAGACACCCCAGTAAGGAAAACAGGACTCCCGTCCTGTGGATGTTTTCCCTATAACAAGGCCATGTCTGCAAAGCCTTACATATTGACGGCCATTGCCGGAATGCTGGCCCTGACGGTTATAGCGGGCGGGGCTGCGGCGCAGACTTCGTCCAGCAAGTCACGCACGGGGCTAAGTAAGGCGCAGATCAAGCTGCTGGACGGGCGGCTGTCCAGGCAATACGAAAACTCCAAACGTCTGCTGCCGACCAACAAGGATATTCCGCGCTATACCGGCGCTTACAAGGGCGAATACCTGCCGATGGCGGAAAAGGCGGCGGTCAAGTTCGGGGTTCCCAAAGAGCTGTTCGCGCGCCTGATCCAGATGGAAAGCAACTGGAACCCCAAGGCTTTATCGCCTGCGGGGGCCATAGGGCTGGCCCAGCTTTTGCCGGAAACTGCCGCAAAGCTGGGGGTTGATCCTTACAATCCGCAAGCCAATCTTGAGGGTGGGGCGCTTTATCTGAAACAGCAATTCACCCGGTTTCGCAGTTGGAAACTGGCGATTGCCGCCTATAACGCCGGGCCGGAAGCGGTTGCGCAATATAACGATGTGCCACCCTTTAGCGAAACCCAGGCCTATGTGCTGACGATCCTGGGGCGTTAACGCGTTATCGGAAAATCTTTATCGAAAGATTTTCAGCTTGAATAATTTTCGGTAAAATTATTCTAGCGCACACATTCGCCGCCAGCGGATTGCCAGTGCATCAGCCCGCCGATGTTGTAAACTTCGCCAAATCCAAGCCCGGCCAATGTGCGCCGCGCCATTTGCGAGCGCGCGCCGGACGCGCAATAAACCGCCACCGGTTTATCAACGTCAAGTTCGGGGTGAAATTCAGGATGGCGCGGGTCGGCCTTCTGGCCAAGCTGGAACAGCGGGATATGAAGCGCGCCCTTGGCTTTGCCGGTGTTGGCAACCTCGTTATGGTCGCGCACATCGATCAGGGTGATCTCACCCGCGGCAACTTTGCTGACGGCATCCCGGGCGCTCAGGGATTGTGCGGGTTTGGCGGCTTGGCGGAACGGGTTTGCGAATGCGAAATTCATGGTCTTATCCTCTGATGGCCCGATGGGGCAATTTGCTGTTGCCGGCTATATATTCCGGTTCTGGAATATTACCAGAGGTTAGTTAGTAATTTTTGCAACTATTTTCGTTTATTCCGGAACATCCACCAGAATAACGCTTTTGCCATTGGCCGACAGCGCCACCTTGCCATGGGTCAGCTTCAGCGCATCTTCGCCAAACACCTCGAGGCGCCAGCCCTTGAGGGCCGGGCCGTCAACCTCGCCCGCCGCAATCGCATCAAGATCACCAACCGTGGCGATCAGCTTTTGCGCCACACCGGCCTCTTCGGCTTTGGCTTTCAGCAGAACCCGCAACAGATCGGCCAAACCTTCGCTGCCAGCCTGTTTTTCACGCTGGGGGCGCGGGGTTGGCCATTGATCCTTGGGGCAGTTCACCCCCGCCTTGATCGCGGCCAGAATACCTTCGGCAATATCGCCCTTGCGGGCCTCGCGCAGCAATAATCGCGAGCGGCCAAGATCGGCGATGTTCTGGGGCTTGCTCGAGGCCAGTTCCAGTAGCGCGTCATCCTTATAGACCCGCGAGCGCGGCACATTGCGGTTCTGGGCGTAGCTTTCGCGAAACCGCGCCAGCTCGCGCGCCACCGCCAGAAATTTCGGTGACGAGGTGCGGGTCTTGAGCCGCTTCCACGCGTCTTCTGGATGGATGGTGTAGGTGGCCGGATTGGTCAGGATTTCAAGCTCTTCCTCGACCCATTTAACCCGATTTGTGGCTTTGATCCGCGCCGCCAGAAACTCGTAAACCCCGCGCAGATGGGTCACATCGGCCAGCGCGTATATTTGCTGTTTTTCGGTCAGGGGCCGACGGCTCCAATCGGTAAAACGCGAGGATTTATCGACCGAGGCGCGCATGATCTTGCGCACCAGCGTCTCGTAACCGACCTGTTCGCCAAAACCGCAGACCATGGCCGCGACTTGCGTATCAAAGAACGGTTTCGGGAAAACATTGCCCTCGACAAAGAAAATCTCAAGATCCTGACGGGCGGCATGAAACACCTTGACCACGGCCTCATTGCGAAACAAATCGTAAAGCGGATCAAGCGCCATTTTGCCCGACAGAACGTCGATCAGAACCGCGCCGGTATCGTCATCGCCGGGCATCGCCATCTGGATCAGGCAAAGTTTGGAATAATAGGTCCGCTCGCGCAGAAACTCGGTGTCGATGGTCACATAGGGCTGGCTTGCAGCCTGTTCGCAGTAATCGGCAAGGTCTTTTGTCGTGGTCAATGTTTTCATAAAACGGTCTTTACTCAGCACTCTTAAGATTGTCCACCAATGGCGCGAACATAGGAGCCGCGATAAAGAATGGAAAGCCCCGAATAGAATGTATTGGTGCCAGTCAGCCCCAAACAGGCGGCAAATGGCGCATGGGTCAGCCTATATAATCGCCCTATACAATCATGCGCAAAGGCGTTAGGGCCAGCAACTGGCCTTTGGGATTGGCTGTTTTCGGTTGTGATCGGGCAGGGGCCCGTCTGGCCGGGGGCTTGCCTCCAGAACCGCAATTGCAACAACAGAAAAACCTACAGAAAAATCTATCGTGAAACAAGCTCTCGCCGATGCGCTCAAACTTCGTGGCTATACTGATCTGACGGCGGTTCAGACCGCCGTGACCAACCCTGAAATCGGCGAGGCGGACCTGTTGGTTTCCGCCCAGACCGGATCAGGCAAAACCGTGGGGTTTGGTCTGGCAATCGCCGCAACCATGTTGGGAGAGGCCGAAAGTTTCGCCACACCCGACGCCCCGCTGGCCCTAGTCATTGCCCCCACACGCGAGCTGGCATTGCAGGTCAAGCGCGAATTGACATGGCTTTTCGCGCAAGCCGGGGCGACGGTGGTGTCGTGTGTCGGTGGCATGGATATGCGTGACGAACGGCGCGCCCTTTCACGCGGGGCGCATATTGTTGTCGCCACACCGGGGCGGTTGCGCGATCATATCATGCGCGGCTCGCTCAACATGAACAGCCTGCGCGCCGTGGTGCTGGATGAGGCCGATGAAATGCTCGATCTCGGTTTTCGCGAGGATCTGGAGTTTATTCTGGGCGAGGCCCCGCAAAATCGCCGGACCCTGCTGTTTTCAGCGACGGTGCCGCGTTCAATCGCGACACTGGCAAAAAGCTATCAGAAAGACGCCATTCGTATCGTCACCACCGGCGAGGCCAGCCAGCACGCCGATATCGAATATCGCGCCATGCAGGTGGCCATGCGCGACGGTGAAAACGCGGTGATTAATGTTCTGCGCTATTTCGAGGCCCCAAGTGCGCTGGTGTTTTGCAACACCCGCGCCATGGTCAACCGGCTGACCACGCGATTTTCCAATCGCGGCTTTTCGGTTGTGGCCCTGTCGGGCGAGTTGAGCCAGAGCGAACGCAGCCACGCCCTGCAAGCCATGCGCGACGGGCGCGCGCGGGTTTGTATCGCCACCGATGTGGCGGCGCGCGGCATCGATCTGCCAAACCTTGAACTTGTGATCCACGCCGAATTGCCCTCGAATGCTGAAACCATGCTGCACCGCTCGGGGCGCACGGGGCGCGCGGGGCGCAAAGGGGTCAGCGTTCTGATCGTACCACCGAGATCGCGGCGCAAGGCCGAAAACCTGCTGCGCAATGCCAAATTATCAGCCGAGTGGGGCGATGCGCCATCGGCAGACGCGGTGCTGGACCGCGACGAAGAACGCCTGCTGTCAGACTCCACATGGCACCAGAGCTTAAGCGAAAGCGAAAGCGTTTCAGCCAAGAAACTGATCGACCTTTTCAGCGTTGAACAAATTGCCGCCGCCTTTCTGCGCCTGCACAAAGCCCGCCAATCCGCCCCCGAGGACCTGGCCCCCTCTGGTGGTGAAGGTGCCCCCAAACCGCGCGCCGCTTTTGGTGCCGGTGTCTGGTTTTCAATCGCCGGCGGGCGGGCCAAAAACGCCGAACCGCGGCGCTTGCTGCCGATGCTGTGCAAAGTCGGGAACATCAGTAAAGACGATATCGGCGCAATCCGGGTGCAACAAAATGAGTCCTTCATTGAAATCCGTAAGGCCGCCGTTTCGGGTTTTCTGGCCAGCATCGGGGCGGCCATGAAGGTCGAGGCCGGGGCCAGCATCACCCGGCTCGACAAACCCCCATCGGTTGCCAATGAGCCAAAACCAAGTTTCGCCAGCCGCCAGCGCGACAAGGCGAAACATGCGGGCAAGACGCCAAAACCTGCACGATACAAGAAAGCCGACGCCACGCCGATCGATTGGAATGACGCGCCAGAGCCGCGCAAAAAGAAGCCAAAGAAAGGCCACAAGCCAGAACAAAACCGCCCCGCAGGCGTGGTGAAACCCTATAAGCCCAAGCAGGGCGACACTGCTGGCAAGCCCAAACCGGCGGGCAAGACCGGGACCAAACTGCCGACACCGGTGGGCAAACCCAACAGCAAAAAGAACAAAGCCCGCGCCAGGGCGGCGGCGCTGCTAAAGGTCGACGCCAAGAACGGCGGCAAGAAGAAAAGAACCGATATTTGAACCCGGCAGGAGCCTCACCGACAATATCTGCAAGAGCCCGCCAACCCTTTCGCCAAGAAATGCGATAGCCCTCAGATTTATAAAGATTATGTGGCTCCGGCGGTAGGGATCGAACCTACGACAAATTGATTAACAGGCGATTATGTATCTTAAACCCAAACCCTTGTTTTAGAAGTAAAATTACTGAAATACCCGAAATATACTTTAACTTACAATGACATAGAGATCTGTAATAATGACAGTTGCTGACACACGACGCCACTGGTAACTGTTGCGGGTGGTGACAAATCCGGTGACAAATGATCTCGATCAAAAACTGGGCGAAACACAGTCTTCGCGATGACAACGGCATAGGTGTTGAGTGTTCAAAATCAGCGGACGACCCGAACTTTTGAGGAAGAACTATGGCCAAACTAACGGACGGACGAAGCGGGATTATTGCCAAGGCGGAAGCCCCGGATCATGGGCAGCGGTTTATCTACGATGATCACCGAGATGCTCCTAGAGGATTTGGCCTGCGCATTACGACTGCCGGAGGTAAAGCCTTTATACTTAGCTATACCTCCAATGGGCGGAAGCGCCGCAAGACCATCGGTGATTGGCCGACCTGGACGCTGGAATCTGCCCGAGCAGAGGCACGTGAACTTGTCTTGAAAATTAGTTCTGGGGTGGACCCACTCGAAGACGCACGACGTCGAAAGGCAGAGCCACTTGTCAAAAATTTGGCAAGGGAATGGCTGGAGATGCACACCACGGGCCTAAAAAGTGAGAAAGCAATTCGAGGTTATGTCGAAAACGATCTCATACCGACTATCGGCTGGATGAAGGTAAGCGATGTCCGGCGTCGGGATGTGATCGAAGTTGTAGAAAAGAAGGCTGAAAGGACGCCTCGGGCGGCAGCCCAGTTACTTCTCTACGCTAGACGCATGTTCGATTACGCCACTGATCGGGACTACTTACCAGCTAACCCGCTTGCAGGCCTCAAGCCATCCTCAATCAAAGTCAAAGGCAAACGAGATCCGCTGAAACCTATTACACGAACCAGAATTCTCGACGAAGAGGAAATCCGAACATTTTGGCAAAATGTTGAAACATGCGGCCTCCACCGACTGACTGCACTGGCATTAAAACTCGTTTTGGCCACAGGCCAACGGCCGGGAGAGGTGGCGGGTATGCACGAAAGTGAAATCGAAGATCGAATTTGGAGAATTCCCGCGGAGCGACGCGGCAAGACTCAAACGGAACATACAGTTTATTTGACCGATATAGCTTTAGAGGTTCTGGAAAGTGCAAGGAAGGAACTGGACAGACTGCAAGCGCGAAGGAAAATCCCATGGAGGGGGTATCTGTTTGAGGCTAGGCCTGGTTCACCAATCAGAAATACAGGACTCTGCCTTGCAGTGAGTAGGCATCACGCTACGCTCGGTGCGAAAGAAGTGCATCCTTGGGGTGGGTGGACCCCTCATGACCTCCGCCGCACAATGCGTACGGGTCTCTCAGCTTGCAATGTTCGACCTGACATTGCTGAGTTGACAATTGGCCATGTTAAAACAGGCATGGTTGCAGTGTATGATCAACATGGTTTTGATGATGAACGGCGCGAAGCGATGTTGGCCTGGGAAAGGCGTCTGAAAGGGACTATTTTAAGCTATCGTACTGAGTCCGAGGATGGGAATATTGTGCAGCTAACGGAAGTACGCACCAATGCCTAAAAAAATTAAAAGGGGCAGCGGCATGCTGGAACATGAAGTGCTGCAATACGATCTCACTGCCGCGGGTGGTGAGGCTGAGCACCAAGCCAGCATTGAGCACATGATGAAGTCTTTCGTAGGCCCAGACGAGAGGCGAAAACGGTTTGCAGCAGCTGCACTTTCCATTCTTGAGACAAATGGATTGCCAGATCCGGGCGTCGCTGCGCTAGATTTCCAGATTTATGGAATTCACGGCGAGGAATCTATGGAATACATCGCTGCCTATTGGTTGATGGCATACAATCGATTGTGCAGGGAAAGAGAAGTTTTGGCGAGCTCGGCTACGGCGCCGGATTTGGAACTTCTGATAATGTTTGCGGAGGAGTTGGGTCAATACCAGGAGCGGATGGTTTGGCGACAGGGTCTAGACGAAAAGACCGGAAAGCGGCGCGAAGCACTGGCGCTTTCAGGGAGAAAACAAGTCAAAGATGGCCAAGATGGGAATAGGATGCGAACTAATAACAGTTTTTTCACCAGACACGGGAAGCAGGCTCAGGAATTTGTTGAGGATCTTCACCAACGAAAGCCGAACTTGACCTGGGCCGATATGCGGAGGCAGGCAGCAAAAAAGTTCGGTGTGAGCCCGGAAACAATAAAAGAAAAATTGAATAATCCCAAGAGAGTCGGTTAAGGCAGGAGCGAATTATCCTTTTCTTACCTGCGACGAAGGCCTCATGAAGCAAAAATATGAGGACAATCATGACATTTAGTGACCTAATCACAGAAGCGGGCTACGCAGAGCAGCGTGAAGTTTCTGTTCGCTCCGTACAACGGGAACGCGCTCAGCGCATTGGCCCCGCATTCATTAAAGTTGGACGGAAGATTTACTACCGCCCCCTAGCCATTGAGAAATGGCTTCTTTCCAAAGAACAAGTGCAGCCACGGTCTCCGAAGCCCGTTTAGTGAAATAAGCAGAGCGTTGATCCCATAATATTTCGACCCGTCGGTTATTGCTCGAACTTCACTTCGCTTTTTCCCAACTTTAAAAATTCAGCAACTCAAAAGTAATACTTTTGAGAATGAGGAACCTATTGTGAATTCTATAATCAAACCCACCCCTCTGTTTGGTGAGCTCGAACCAGCTCAGGAAATCCCCTTCACTGCACTTGGCTCGTTGGCTGATGTGGTGCACGCCATACAAATAAAGACCCAAGCCCCGGCAGCCATTGCCATGCAATCCGTTTTGGCGGCGGTAAGTCTGACTGTTCAACCGCACGCAAATGTCGATACGCTTGGTGGACCCGCGCCATGCTCGTTGTTTCTATTTACAGTTGCGGCATCGGGTGAACGTAAATCGTCTTGTGATCGTTTTGCGACGCACGGGCTGGTTGAATTTGGGAGCAAACGTCTCAGGTCTTACAAATTTGAACTCGAAGAATTTGAAGGTAGTCAGAATGGGCGCAGCAAGCGGCGTAAGTTAGCGTCCAAAAAGAGCAACTATGAGGTTCTGGACGACGACTATACTCATTCTGCTCATGGCGACAATCTGGCAGAGCCGATTGATCCAAGTATGTTGATGGCCGATATCACAATCGAAGGTTTGCAAGCCCACCTTCGCAATGGCAACCCCTCGGTTGGTGTCTT
>JAADIC010000118.1 GCA_013151535.1 Alphaproteobacteria bacterium
GGGGTTTTACTTTGGAGTTGGTGTTTTTATTCTTGCTGAGCACAAGTGGCTCATAACGCTGTCCAGCGGGCGTGAAAAAGCCGGGCTTTGCGGGGCCAAAGATTACTTCCTTTGGTATAAATACCATTTATTTTCAAACGCGTTGTGGTAGTGCACGACGTCCCGGGGCACTACCGTAAGAAGCGCGTATTTATCGACATGACCGCCAAGCGGCGGCGAGGGGGGCATCCACCGCATCAGTTCAATTGTCATTCGCGCTGCGTAATCTCAGAGCAAATATCCCAAAAACTGAGGCCGAACCGTTCCCAATTCAACTCATTCCGGGCATAAGTGTAGGCATTATCCGCACAGGATTTCAATAATTCCTGTGTGTCGAGAAAACGTAAAATTGCTTGTGCGATGGCTTCTGGCGATACATTGTCGGTTAGCAATCCCGTCGCCTCATGCCTCACCTGTTCCGGCAGTCCACCGACAGGTGTCGCTATTACTGGCCTTCGGCGCAAATAGGCGGTGGGAATGATGCCTGATTGGCTGGCTTCAGTATAGGGAAGGACGACGACGTCGGACCAGTCGATATGAGACACGAATTCTTTTTCCGACATCCACCCTTCCACAATTTCCACATGGGGCATATCTTTGACCTGGGCGAGGAGTGTTTGATCGTTGAGTGATCCCGCAATACGGACACTCAGACGCGCCGCGTTGATCCTTGATATAGCTGACAGGAACAGCTCTACCCCCTTGTATTTTTGCAAACGCCCCGTCAGCAGCAAGCGCAGGGGCTTGCGCCGCGGATATTGCGGCATCTGTGGTGGCGCCAGTTTCAAATCTGGAAAAATCAGTGCAGGATGGGGTATCGTCTGATGCTTCTTGTTTTCAAGCAGCTTTTGGGTTTGCAGGCGCCGGGCCACGAAGTCCGTCAGGGTGATGATTGCGGTGCTGTGTTTAATCGTACCTCTTTGGAGCCAGTTGATAAGCTGAAAGTGGTCGCCTGGATGGTTAGTGGCATCATGCACGATAGAGATCACCGGAATGCCTATACGGCGCAAATGCCGAACCAGGAAAGTGTCCCAATAGCCGGGCATGACGCACAGGGCCACATTCGGGCGCTCGCGCTCAAGTTCCCTGAGCAAGGGGCGAAGAATCTTGCGGATCAGAACCGTGCGCGTGGCGAACTGGGTGGCGGTGACATATGCCTTGAGCGGAACACGCACAGCCTCTTTGCACATGGGTGAATCAAGTAGCTCGGCGTTCTCAGCAAGCGAAAGAATTACGTCATTGCCGCAATGCCGCTGCAGCATCCGGGCCAGCTCAAACGCTATTCGGGGACCGGCACCAAAACGCCCCCATTGCCAGACAAAGATTTTGGGCTCCCCCGTCACAATTATTTCCTCAACAATACCTTGATCAACAACAGCAAGTTGCGCTAAAGGAGATCGTTCTGCAATCAATAATAAACTATTTGGGTTCCAAATGGATGTCCGGGATACTGCCTTTGCGCTCTGGCGGCGCCTGCCGGTTGGGCTGCGAGGAAGGGTGGCGCGTGCCTTTGTCGAGCGGCTTGCACCGCGGCTTGGCCAAATTTCGTCGCAGGACGTCGCCGGTAAACATGTGCCAAAGATCGTCGTCGGTTTTCTATCCAGCCCTTCAGGACTCGGGCAGGCTGCCCGCCTGACGGCGCGTGCCCTGATCAAGGAAGGGTTTTCTGTTTATGGCATTGATATTAGTCGTTTCTTTTATGAGGTCGCGGATACAATCCAGTATGATCTGCCCAATGGTAAAACCGTAACAGGCCCGGCACATGTCATCATATGCGTCAACGCACCCTACCTGCCATATGCGTTGTTTTTGCTGGGACGCTCTTTTCTGAAAGAGAAATATGTCACTGGATATTGGGTCTGGGAATTGCAGCAACTCCCGGCTTCGTGGAATAAGGGCTTTTACAGCGTTCATGATATTGTAACGCCGAGTTCCTTTGTCGCCCGTGCAGTTAGCGATCTTGATGCCTCCCGTCCGGTCCGGGTTGCCCCTTATCCGGTGGTGCTCGACCTGCCCCCGCTTTCTCCTTTTGTGACCGGAAAAAAACGGAACGATCAACCTTTCACAATTGTCAATGTTATGAACGTCGCCTCGGGTTATGAGCGAAAAAATCCGTTGGCGCTGATTGGCGCCTTCAAACTCGCTTTTCAGGACAGGGCAGATGTCCGGCTGCGTTTGCTCGTCAGCAATTACAAACATTATCCGCCCGCGCGCGCTGCCATATTGCAGGCTGTAGACGACGCCGATAACATTGAAATCACTTGGCAACCGCTTGTGCGTCGGGAACTGTGGCGCTGGTGGGGTACGCCGGATGTCTATGCATCCCTGCATCGCTCGGAAGGCTTCGGCTTGCCCTTGGCGGAAGCTATGTGTGCGGGCTATCCGGTAGTTGCAACCGGCTGGTCGGGAAATATGGAGTTTATGACCAGTGACAATTCTTTTCCGGTGGATTTCTCTTTGGTCGATGTATATGATCCGCAAGCGAAATATTCCGCTGATCTGGGACAGTGGGCCGAGGCGGATATCGAGCATTCCGCAGAGATATTTTGTCGCTTGGAAAAAGAGCCTGAACTCGTCACAAGCATAGCCGGGGAAGGGCGGAAGATAGCCAAATCCGCCCTTTCCACCAGCTATTTTTCTGAGCAGCTATTTGATTCTGAATAGAGTTTGTTCAATAACTGTTAACAACATAGCAGCGGCACCTTAGAGGTGCTTTATTACTTTTGGGGTTGGAATATGAATTCAGTGGTGAATGCGCAAAGATGTGGTGTGCAACCGGTCATTTTGTCAGGGGGAAGCGGCACACGGCTGTGGCCGGTATCCAGGCGTGCTTATCCCAAGCAGTTCATTCCCCTGATTGGTGAGGAAAGCCTGTTCCAGCAGACCCTCAGGCGGCTTGACCATCCTTTGTTCTGCAACCCTTCGGTGCTTGGCAACCATGAGCACCGTTTCATCATTGCTGAACAAATGCG
Organism: Alphaproteobacteria bacterium; assembly: GCA_013151535.1. Classification (GTDB taxonomy): domain Bacteria; phylum Pseudomonadota; class Alphaproteobacteria; order Rhodobacterales; family Rhodobacteraceae; genus UBA5972. Next base: position 3,012 of record JAADIC010000118.1, read on the forward strand.
TGGACTGGATATCACTCCGGAAGCCATCGTTCTTGAGCCGGCCGCCCGCAACACGGCCCCTGTGGCTCTGATTGCATCGTTGATGGCCGTACGCAAGGGTGATAATGCTCTTGTTCTCCTGCTCCCCTCTGATCATGTCATTGGCGATAATGAAGGATTTGTTGCTAGCGTCCTCAAGGGGATTGAGGCGGCAAAAAAAGGAAAGATAATTACGTTCGGCGTCCGGCCTGACAGTCCCGATACCGGCTATGGTTATATCGAAGCGCGCGATGGCGCTGGAGATGTGCTGGATGTGGCAAGGTTTGTAGAAAAACCGACAAGCAAGAAAGCTGAGAGCTACTTGCAGGCCGGCAATTATTTTTGGAATGCCGGCATGTTTCTGTTTTCCGCTGTGAGTATGATCAAGGCTTTTGAACGGCAGCAACCGGCGATGCTGGATATCTGCCGACAAGCTCTGGGAGAGGCTGATAATGATCTGGATTTTGTCCGGCTTGACGCAGCAGCCTATGTGCAGTGCGAGGACATTTCTCTGGATTATGCCATCATGGAAGAGGCCGACAATGTCGGTTGTGTTCCACTGACAACAAGTTGGAGCGACCTTGGTTCTTGGACTGCGGTTGCCGAACAGGCATCAGAAAATAAAAACGGCAACGCCGCTCATGGCGATGTAATGTTTTACAATAGTCACGGCTGTTATGGCCACAGCACGGACGGTGCCGACCTGACCTTCAACGGGCTGGATGACGTGATCGCAGTCGTGACAAAGGATGCTGTCCTTGTTTCATCAAAATCCGGCGCACAGGATATCAAGAAGATCGTGCAGAAGAAGAGGGCAAAAAGCTGCAACACAGTTAACTATCACACTCGCGTCCACCGGCCATGGGGCTGGTATGAAGGACTGGAGCAGGGGGAGCGCTTTCAGGTCAAATGCTTGATGGTCAAGCCCGGCGCGCAGCTCTCGCTGCAAAGTCATCATCACAGGGCCGAACATTGGGTAGTGGTATCAGGGACCGCAAGGGTGACCGTTGGTGATGAAGTCGCCCTGCTGACGGAGAATGAATCAACTTTTATCCCGATCGGCGCAACACACAGATTGGAAAACCCGGGTCAAATACCGGCCTTGCTCATTGAGGTGCAGTCCGGCAGCTATTTGGGCGAGGACGATATTGTGCGCTACGATGATCGTTACGGGCGAAATATCTAGCCGTCATATCGAATTTTGAGAGTTGGTCCGCAAAGGCAAATCAGTCCAAGAACCATGATAATCCATTGAGTGATATGGGAATTGTCCCGTTCAATGTTGAAAATGGCGCGGCGGGCGTTGGTCTGTGAGGGGTCTGCGTAAATAGTTCACCACTGGTGAATGTTGTATTTTGGAGGTGGATATCGTTATGAACAAGGTGGAAGCTCGCTACGAGCGGATCGAGCGTTGCAGGATCGGCGGGGGCAAAAATCTCATCCCGGTCCTAAATCTCGGCTATCAGGAATTAACGGGCGTTTTTCCGAAGACGCGGGATGAGCATGTCGCCACGGGCCCGCTTGAGCTTGTCTGGTGCCCGGATTCCGGACTTTTGCAGCTTGCCCATTCCTATGAAGCGAGCGAAATGTATGGTGATGAGTACGGATACAGATCCGGCCTCAACCAGTCGATGGTCGATCATCTGACGCGGAAAATCAGGCATCTGGAACGCAAAGTCGATCTCAGGCCTGGCGATGCGGTTCTTGATATCGGCTCGAATGACTGCACCTCCCTCAAGGCCTATGAGACCCAGGGGTTAAAGCGCATCGGCATCGATCCGACGGGGGAGAAGTTTCGAAGCTATTATCCCGATGAGGTGCTGTTGGCCCCGGATTTTTTTTCTGCGGACGTTTATTTTTCGATGATGGACAAACCGGCGCGGATCGTAACGTCCATCGCCATGTTCTATGATCTTGAAGAGCCAATTGAGTTTGCCCGCCAAATCGAAAGCGTTCTTTCGCCAGACGGTCTGTGGCATTTCGAACAAAGCTATATGCCGTCTATGCTGCGGCTTTCTATCTACGACACGATTTGTCACGAACACCTTGAATTTTATTCTCTTTCGGTGGTACAGCGCATTCTTGACGCCGCCAAGTTGAAGCTGGTGGACGTGCAAATGAATGCCGTAAATGGCGGGAGTTTCGCAGTGACGGCGGCAAAGGTGGATAGCTCCGTGCGGTCGAATACACCCGTCATTCAATGGCTTGTGGAGCAGGAGGAGCGAATGGGGTTGCACACTCCGCAGCCCTACCGGGAATTCGAAGAGCGCGTTTTCCGGCATCGCGAGGATCTGCGGCGCCTGTTGCGGTCTCTGGTCGCTGATGGTAAGCGCATCCTGGGTTACGGCGCTTCGACCAAGGGTAACGTTCTGTTGCAATTTTGCGGCATTACGAATGAAGAAATTCTGGCCATCGCCGATGTCAACCCGGACAAATTCGGATCCTTCACACCCGGCACACGCATTCCGATCATTTCCGAGCAGGAAGCACGGGCCATGAAACCCGATTACTTCCTCGTTTTGCCCTGGCATTTTAAAGAGGGAATTGTGCGACGGGAGCGGGACTATCTCGACTCTGGGGGCAAGATGATTTTTCCGTTTCCAGAAATCGAGATCATTTGAATCGACCGGACAATTGGCAAGTCTGATATATTTATGAGCTACTAAAGGAACATGCACACCATGACCAAGAAACGGGCATTGATCACAGGCATTACTGGGCAGGACGGAGCGTATCTTTCCAAACTTTTGATCGAAAACGGATACGAAGTTCACGGAGTCGTTCGCCGCAGCGCGTCTGCTGATTTGGTTTGCTCGCGGCTGATTTGGTTAGGCGTTGCAGACGAGACTGTGCTCCACGATGGCGATCTGACTGATCTTTCCAGCCTTATCAGGATATTGGATTCGGTGAAGCCGGCCGAGATCTACAACCTTGCGGCTCAGTCCTTCGTCAAATCCTCCTGGCAACAGCCATATCTTACAGGTCTGGTGACCGGGCTCGGAGTAACAAACATGCTCGAAGCGATGCGCCTCGTTTGCCCGGAGGCCCGATTTTATCAGGCCTCGTCATCAGAGATGTACGGTCAGGTTCAGGAACCCATTCAGTCGGAAAAAACTTCATTTTATCCGCGTTCTCCGTACGCTGCGGCGAAACTCTATGCTCACTGGATGACAATAAATTATCGTGAAAGTTTCAATCTGTACACTTTGAACGGCATTCTCTTCAATCATGAGTCGCCGCTTCGGGGCATCGAGTTCGTGACGCGCAAGATCACCGACGGTGTGGCGCGCATCAAGCTTGGCCTCTCAGATGAACTATCGCTCGGCAACCTCGAAGCCAAGCGCGATTGGGGACATGCGCGCGACTACGTGAAGGCCATGTGGATGATGCTTCAACAGGATCAGCCGGATGACTACGTCGTCGCAACCCAACGGACAACTACTGTCCGCGATTTTTGCACGCTGGCCTTCTCACATGTCGGCCTCAAGGCGGATGATTATGTGCGGGTGGACAAACGCCACTTTCGCCCTTCCGAGGTTGATGTGCTGCTGGGCGACGCTTCCAAGGCTCATGACAAGCTGGGATGGAAGGCAGAGACAACACTCGAAGAGATGGTCGCCGAGATGGTGGACGCTGATTTGGTTCGCGTTCAGCAAAAAGAGCATCTTTGAAACGTTAGCATGCGGATACCGGACATGAGAATTTTGATCACAGGCGCCAGCGGATTTGTCGGTCCGCATCTGGTTGAAGCCCTGCGGCGCGTATTCATGAATGAGGCTGAGATTCTGGCAACCGCGCTAAAAGCGGCTGAACATTCCGTCCTTGGTCAGGTCACGGCGCTTGATGTCACCGATAGCGACGCTGTAAACGACATGGTCGAGCGCCGCCAAATCACTCACATCGTTCATCTTGCCGGGCTGGCGGCGATACCGGCGGCGAGTGCGGACCCGCAAGCGGCTTGGCGCGTACACGTGCACGGAACATTGAATATTGCGCATGCAATTCTTGGAAGATCCTCCGATTGCGTGCTGCTTTTTGTCGGTTCAGGGCAGATTTATGGCGCCAGCGCGAGAACAGGACTGCCGCTCGGCGAGACCACGCTGCTTGCTCCCGTCGATGATTATTCGGTGACGAAGGCTGCTGCGGACCTGGCTCTTGGCGCTCTGGCGAAGCGGGGCCTGCGCTGCATCCGTATGCGTCCCTTCAACCACACGGGTCCGGGGCAGGGCGAGGGCTTTGTTGTTCCCAGCTTCGCCATGCAGATTGCCCGCATTGAAGCGGGGCTGCAGCAGCCGATAATCCGGGTCGGCAATCTCGATGCGGAGCGGGATTTTCTTGACGTGCGCGATGTCTCCAACGCCTATGCGTTATCCCTGTTGAAGTCACACGAGATTGCGCCCGGTACAATCCTGAATGTGGCGTCGGGGACAGCGTACCGCGTGCGCGATATTCTTCACCGTCTTCTTGCACTGACCGATGTCCCGATCAGGGTTGAACAAGACCCGGCGCGGATGCGTCCGAGCGACCTGCCTCGAATTGTCGGCGACGCAGCACTGGCGCGCCGCCTGCTAGGCTGGGCACCCAAATACGCCTTCGACGACACACTGGCTGATATGCTCGCAGATTGCCGCGAACGTATTTCCGGTACAAAATAAGGGTTTTGATGAAATAAAATGCTTGATGCTATCTGGCGCTACCGCCATTTCATTCTGGCTTCGATAAGCGGCGAATTAAAGGGGCGTTACGTTCGCTCCCGCCTCGGATTGTTGTGGACTATTCTGCAGCCTTTGTCGCAGGCGCTGATTTTCGCGCTGATATTATCCGAGGTGTTGGGCGCCAGACTGGCTGGTGTTGATAACAAGGCCGCTTACGCCATCTACTTGATGTCTGGGCTGGCTGCCTGGGGGTTGTTCAGCGAAATCGTCAATCGATGCCTCACCATATTCATCGAATATTCCGGTCCCTTGAAAAAAATAGCATTCCCGCGAATCTGTCTGCCGATTATCGTCTGGGGCGGTGCGATAATCACTCATGTCCTTCTTCTTTTCGCCGTTGCATTCGTGTTTTTATTCTTTGGCCATTATCCAGGTGTGGCGTGGATTGTGATTCCGCTGGGCATTTTGTTGATCTCGATGTTTGCCTTCGGTCTCGGCTTGATACTGGGAATTTTTAATGTGTTTTCACGTGATGTCGGGCAGGTCCTGAGCATCGTGATGCAGATATGGTTCTGGCTGACACCTATCGTTTATCCACTGGAGATTGTACCGGCGCAGTTACGATGGTTTGTCGATCTCAACCCGATGGTCGCGCTAGTTGGAATCTATCAAAACGCCTTGCTCTACAATCGCTGGCCGGATCCGGCGTCGCTGATTGTCCCGGTAGCGGCGGCCGTGTTCCTGTTCGCGCTGGCATTTTTTATCTTTCGGCGCGCAAGCACAGAAATAGTGGACGCGTTATGAGCGACATCGTTCTCAATGTTGAGCGGGTGGGCAAAGCTTATTCGAGCTACAGCTCCAGTCTCGCCCGGTTCGCAACATGGTTCGGTCTGCCCGTACGCCCGGTGAGCGAATTTTGGGCAGTGCGGGACGTTTCTTTCAGCCTGCGTGCCGGTGAGACCATTGCTCTGGTCGGGCAAAACGGCGCCGGTAAAAGCACGCTCCTCAAGCTGATCACCGGTACGGTGCGCCCCACCACGGGCTCGATTTCAATTGTCGGCCGCGTTAGCGCCATTCTTGAACTCGGCCTTGGCTTCAATCAGGAATTCACCGGCAGGCAAAATGTCTATCAGGCAGGCGGTCTTCTCGGCTACTCCACGGAAGAGTTGAATGCCCTGATGCCGGGAATTGAGGATTTCGCCGAGCTAGGCGAGTTTTTCGAGCAACCCTTGCGTGTTTATTCCAGCGGAATGCAGGCGCGCCTCGCCTTTTC
>JAADIC010000104.1 GCA_013151535.1 Alphaproteobacteria bacterium
GATTAACCTAGAGCTTACCCATGACCAGCACCAACCCAAAATCCGCCTTTCTGTCCGGTTTTCGCGACGGCAGCCCGTTTATTCTGGTGGTCACACCCTTCGCCCTGCTGTTTGGCGCCATAGCCACCGAGGCCGGTCTGAACCTGATCGAAACCATGTCGATGAGCTTTCTGGTGATTGCAGGCGCGGCCCAGTTCACCGCCATATCGCTGATGCAGGAGCAAGCCCCGACTTTTATCGTAATCCTGACCGCATTGGCGGTGAACCTGCGCATGGCGATGTATTCGGCAGCCCTTGTGCCTTATCTCGGTAAAGCGCCATTTTGGCAGCGCGCTTTGATGGCCTATTTCATGGTCGATCAAACCTTCGCCGTCGCGGTCAAGAAATATGACGAACAGCCGGCGATGCCGCTGGCCCGCAAGGTCGCCTATTATTTCGGCTCGGTCGCGCCAATCATTCCGCTTTGGTATGCGTTCACCTATATCGGTGCGGTCCTTGGCACTGCGATCCCGCCGGAATATTCGCTCGATTTCGCCATTCCGATCTGTTTCATCGCCATTACCGCGCCGATGATGCGCGCACTGCCACACTTCATCGCTGCCCTTGTTTCGGTCAGCGCCACACTGGCCCTGATCTGGGTGCCTTATAATCTGGGCCTGATTATCGCGGCCCTGCTTGCCATGATTACCGGCGCGCAGGTCGAGCAATGGTTGACAAGAAGGCGCGCGGCATGATCGTGGATAAATCGAACCTGTGGCTGGTGATAATCCTGCTGGGGGCCGGAACATACCTGATCCGGCTATCGTTTCTGGGCCTGATTGGCGCGCGTGTGCTGCCCGACTGGATGCTGCGCCACCTGCGTTATGTGGCGGTCGCCGTCATGCCCGGCCTGATCGCGCCCTTGGTGGTCTGGCCCGCCGCCAATGACGGCAATCCTGATCCCACCCGCCTGCTGGCCGCGCTGATCGCCTTTGCCATCGGCATGTGGAGCAAAAGCGTGATCGGTGCGGTGATCGGGGGGATGGCCACGCTCTACCTGCTCCAGGTCCTGCTTGGCTAATACCTTCAGACCGGCAAAGCCGTTGTCTTGAAAACCGTGCGCAACGCAAATGACGAATGCATCTGCGCCACGCCCGGCAATCGCGCCAGATATTTGCGGTGGATACGGGCGAAATCATCGGTGTCGCGCGCCACCACCTTCAACAGATAATCATGCGAGCCGGACATCAAATGGCATTCCAGCACATCCGGTATCCGCGCCACCTCTTTTTCAAACGCGTCCAGCACCTCGTCGGCCTGGCCTGACAGGGTAATTTCAACAAAAACAGTGGTCCGTCGATCCACCTCGCGGGGGTCCAGCAAGGCCACATAGCCGGTGATGATCCGGTCTTTTTCCAGCCGCTGCACCCGGCGATGACAGGCCGAGGCTGACAGGTTTATCCGTTCCGCCAGTTCAGCATTTGACATCCGGCCCTGCTTTTGCAGCGCCGTCAATATCCGACGATCTGTTGCGTCAACTTCCATATCTCGCACGATCCTTGCTTGAAATGCCAAATCTTTCGCTGATCCTACCGAATTCAGCCATAATTATAAGCCCAAAAAGCAAAGCAATTCATTTACCCCTGTTACACACTCAAAAAAACGCCCTGCATCATAAAGGAACAAAACGATGCTGATCGGATGCCCAAAAGAGATCAAAAATCAGGAATATCGCGTTGGCATGACCCCGGTCGCCGCGCAAGAGGCCATCGGCCACGGCCACTCGGTCATCATTGAAACCATGGCTGGAGCCGGTGCCGGTTTCCCCGACGAGGATTACGCCACCATCGGTGCGGAAATCGTCGCCACAGCGGCGGAAATCTTCGCCCGCGCCGATATGGTGGTGAAGGTCAAGGAACCCCAGCCGGTTGAGCGTAAGCAATTGCGCGAAGGCCAGATCCTGTTCACCTATCTGCACCTTGCGCCTGACCGCGCTCAGACCGAGGATTTGCTGGTCAGCGGCGTCACCGCCATCGCCTATGAAACCGTCACGGATCGTGCGGGCGGCTTGCCCCTGCTGGCCCCAATGTCCGAAGTTGCTGGCCGTCTGGCACCGCAAGTCGGAAGCTGGACCCTGCAAAAGGCCAATGGTGGGCGCGGTGTGCTGATGGGCGGCGTGCCTGGTGTTCTGCCTGCCAAAGTGGTGGTGATCGGCGGCGGCGTTGTTGGCACACACGCGGCCAAGATCGCCGCTGGTATGGGCGCGGATGTGACCGTGCTGGACATGTCCCTGCCGCGCATGCGCTATCTGGATGATGCCTATTCCGGCGTTTTCAAAACCAACTATTCCTCCAAAGGTAACACGGCGGAGCTGATCCAGACCGCCGATATGGTTATCGGTGCGGTGCTGATCCCGGGTGCTGCCGCGCCCAAGCTGATTTCCCGCGCCCAGCTTTCAACCATGAAACCGGGTGCGGTTCTGGTTGATGTGGCGATCGATCAGGGTGGCTGTTTTGAGACCTCGCACGCCACCACGCACGATGATCCGATCTACGAAGTTGACGGCATCATGCATTACTGCGTCGCCAACATGCCGGGTGCTGTTGCGCGCACATCCACCATTGCGCTTGGCAATGCCACCATGCCGCACCTGCTGGCACTGGCCGATAAGGGCTGGCGGCAGGCCTGTGAGGATGACGAACATTTGCTGAATGGCCTTAACACCCATGCTGGCAAACTGACCTATTGTGCGGTCGGCAAGGCGCTGGGGATCGACGTGATGTCACCATCGCTGGCGCTGAAAGCCTAAGCCTTACTTGGGGGGCGTCAGCTTGCGCCCCTCAAACACCGGACGCATGTGACGCATCTTTGCCGCCATGAAATCAACAAAGCACCGGATGCGCGGCACCTCGCGCAAATCCGCATGGGTCAGGATCCACAGCGGCGCATAGGCGAAACGTGGCAGGTCCGGCACTCGTTGCAACAACGGATCGGTTTCGCCAAGAAAGCACGCCATGCGGGTGGCACCAATACCGGCGCGCGCAGCAGCCACCGCTGGCAGCATGTCGTCAACGCTGAGGCGCACCTTGAGATTGGGGCGGATATCCCTGATTTCCGCCGGTGGGCCGGGCCAGTGGGAAAACCGTATCCAGTCTAGCGGCGATGCCCCGCCCTTGTCCCGTTCAATCAGTTGCCGCGAGGCATAGACCGCTGCCATTTGTTGGGCCACGCAACGCCCCACAAGCGTTGGCGCGGGCGCGGCGGAAATACGAAAAGCCACATCCGCGTCGCGTCGCGCCAGATTCAGGATGTCATTGCCCGCAACGATATTCAGCCGGATTTCAGGAAAGCTGTCGGTGAATTCCGCAAGCGCCGGGCCCAGCATACGTTCGATCAGCAATTGCGGCGCGGTGATCGTCAGTGGCCCGCTGATGTCAACATCGCGCGCGCCGATCTGGCGATCCAGTGCGGCGCTGCTCTGCTCCATCGCTTCGGCCGCGCGCACCGCATCACGCCCGGCATCGGCCGGCACATAGCCACTGGCGAGCCGGTCAAACAACCGCGCCCCAAGCGCCTTTTCCGCCGCCGTGATCCGACGCGCCACCGTGGCATGGTTGACACCCAACACGCGGGCCGCACCACTTATCCCACCTTGGCGAGCCGTTTCAAGGATATGGCGAAGGTCGTTCCAGTCCAACATGGCCCGATAGTATGCGCACAGCACACGCGCATCAATGATTGTTTTCACCCATGCCGCAGGCACCTATGCTCAGCCAAACACAAACCCGAAAAGGAGCCATCAAATGACAGCCTATGCAATCGTTACTTTGACCATCAAGGATCAGGCCGAGCTTGAACGATACCGCGCCGTGGCCGGACCGGCGCTGGCCAAACACAGCGCAACACTGCTTGCCGTTTCAGCCGATACGCAGGTGATCGAAGGCAGTGGGCCAGCGCCAGACGTCACCGTTATCCTTGAATTCCCCGACCGCGATCACGCGCTGGGCTGGATCAACGACCCGGACCTGACCAATGTTCACGCGACGCGGCAAGCCAGCGGAGACTCACGCATCATCCTGATGTAGCCCTACTTGGCCACCAGCGCGTCGCGGATTTCAACCAGTAGCTCGACTTCCGTCGGCCCTTTCGGGACCTCCGGTTCCGGCGCGGCCACTTGTTCACGCGTTGCGGCGTCCCTAGCCTTGTTCACGCCCTTGACCAGCAGGAACACCACCCAAGCGACGATCAGAAAGTTCATCACCGCCATCAGGAACGAGCCGTAGGCAAATACCGCCGCCCCCGCATCCCGCGCCTCAGCCAGCGAGGCATAATCGCCTGCGCCCAACACCACGAACAGGTTGGTGAAATCCAGCCCGCCGGTGAACACGCCAATGATCGGATTGATAAGATCGGCAACCATGGATTTGACAATCGCGGTAAACGCCGCGCCGATGATGATCCCGACAGCCATATCCATGACATTGCCCTTGGCGATAAACGATTTGAACTCATTCAACATTTTGCACTCCTTTTACGGCTCGATTGGCCGAGTCTGCGCGAACCTCCTGAGCAAATCAAGAAATCATCCGGCAAAGCCTGTCATTCCACCTTCGCAATCCCTAGGTCTTAGGGAAACCTAATAGGACATCCCATGACCATTCTCACCGATTTTGACATCACCAAACGCTGGCCCGCCACCGATCCCGATGTGATCCAGCTTTATTCCCTGACAACGCCAAACGGTGTCAAAGCCTCGATCATGCTGGAAGAAACCGGCCTGCCCTACGAGGCCCACTATGTTGATTTCGCGCAGGCCGATCAGGAAACGCCCGAGTTTCTGTCGCTGAACCCCAACAACAAAATCCCCGCAATTGTCGACCCGAATGGCCCGGATGGCACAGCCATGGGCCTGTTTGAAAGCGGTGCGATCCTGATTTGTCTGGCGGATAAATCCGGCAAGCTGCTGCCAAAAGACGGAGCCAAACGCTATGAAACCCTGCAATGGCTGATGTGGCAGATGGGCGGGATCGGGCCAATGTTCGGCCAGCTTGGCTTTTTCTTCAAATATGCCGGCGCGAAGTTCGAGGACAAGCGCCCACAGCAACGCTTTGTCGATGAAAGCATCCGCTTGCTGGAGGTGTTGGATCAACAGCTTGAGGGGCGTGACTGGGTGACTGGCGACTATTCCATCGCCGACATCGCCATCGCGCCGTGGCTTGATGCGCTGGTCGGCTTTTATGGCGCGGCTGATTTGGTCGAGTGGCAAGATCTGGACAACGTGCCCGCCTATCTGGCCCGTTTTCTGGCACGCCCTGCGGTGAAACGAGGCATGGTCGTGCCTGCACGACCCTAAATCGCTGGCTTCCGAGGCGCTGGATGTTGAATAATTTTATCGAAAATTATTCCGGCTGAAAATCTTTCGGGAAAGATTTTCTCCACGGTTAAAGCGCGCCATCCAGAATATAGCGCAGCATCCGGACAACCTGTTCCGGTTGCTCGCATACCGCAAGCGCGGCGGCGTCCACCTCTTTCAGCGGATGCTGATGGTCTGGCCCGTGCATGACGATCAGCGATTTGCTCAAAGCCGCAGCAAAGCCCGCGTCAAACGCCGCGTTCCACTGCTTGTATTTGTCGCCAAACCGCACAACCACGATATCGGCGTCCATGATCCCCTTGCGGGTGCGCATTGCATTCAGGCTGGCCCCCTTGCGGTCGTGCCAGAACTTGTCCGGCTCCGCCCCCATGATCGCGACGCCGCAATCATCCGAGGCCGCGTGATTGGTCACTGGTGCCGAGAACGTAACATCCAGCCCTTTGGCACCATCCATGATTTCTTTTCGCCAATCGGTGTGGATTTCACCTGATAAATAGACCTTCAACCCCATGATACTCTCCCTAATTCGCAAGCATCCCGCCCACATGTTCTCCGATTGCCAGACAGGCCGTAAGCCCCGGTGATTCAAACCCGAACAGTTGCACCAAGCCTTTGATACCATGGGCCTCCTCGCCTTGGAACACAAACTCCTGTTTCGCATCCCCCGGCCCCCAAATACGCGGGCGAACCCCTGCGCTTTCGGGCTGCAACGCGCTGTCGGGCAGATCAGGCCAATAGGCGCGAATGGCGGCCTCAAAATCGGGGCGCAAAGCCGGGTCAACGGTGTAATCCACTTGATCGACCCACTCCATGTTCGGCCCGAACTTCACTCCGCCACCCAGATCCAGCACCGAATGCAAGCCAAGTGATCCCACTTGCGGCATTGGATAGATCAGGGTCGAAAACGGAGACTTCCCCGCGTAAGAAAAGTAACTGCCCTTGGCCAGATTGCGGGTCGGGACCAGGGCTGGATCAAAGCCTGTGATCGAACGCGCCACGTCCCACGCCCCTAAAGCTGCGGCATTGACAAGATTGCGGCAGCGCAGCGTAAAATCCTCGCCGCCCACATCAATCTCAAACCCGTCAGCAAGGGGACGCACCCGCAACAATGGCGCGTTCAACGCCAAAGCCGCGCCCGCGCCTTCAGCCTCGCCCAAAAGCGACAACATCAATCCCGGTGCATCGACAATACCGCTGGACGGCGACACCATCGCCCCCGCGCCCGCAACCGCCGGTTCCAATTCGCGCAGTTCCGCCGCCGAGATCACATAAAGATCATCAACCCCGTTCGCCTGCCCGCGCATCACCAGTGCCGACAATTCATCGGCCCGCCCTTCCGGCGCAACCGTCAGCTTGCCACAACGGGCGTGGCCCACATGGCGGCTGGCGCAATAGTCATAAAGCATCGCCTTGCCCCGCAGGCACAATCGCTGCTGCGCTGATCCCGGCGCATAATAAATCCCGGCATGAATGACTTGCGAATTGCGCGATGATGTGTGCTGGCCAATCGCGCCTTCAGCCTCCAACACTAGAACCTCGTGGCCGCGCCGCGCCAGATGCCGCGCAATCGCCAGCCCGATCACACCGGCCCCGACAACAACCGTCTGAATATCAGCCACGACGGGCCTGACGGATCATATCCGCCGCCTTTTCGGCAATCATAGTCGTCGGTGCATTGGTGTTGCCGCCAGTGATGCGCGGCATGATCGAAGCATCGACCACCCGCAGCCCGTCAATCCCATGCACCCGCAATTGCGCATCAACCACGGCTTGCGCCCCGTCGCCCATGGCGCAGGTGCCGACCGGATGGTAAATCGTATCGGCGCGCGCGCGAATATCGGCCATCAGGGCGGCATCGCTGCCATCATGCGGATAATACCGCCGCCCGCGCCATGGGTTCAACGCCGGAGCGGCCAGAACATTCTCCATAATCCGCGCACCTTTCAACAACAGATCGCCGTCCCTATCGTCGGCTAGAAACTGCGGGTCAATGCGCGGTGCCGATGTCGGCGAGGCGTTCTTCAACCCCACCAAACCACGGCTTTTCGGGCGCAACACACAGACATGGCAGGAATAGCCGAACGGCATGCGGATTTTGCGCAAATGGTCATCGACAATGGCAATGACGAAATGCAGTTGCAGATCGGGGCGCGCCAGCCCCGCCTCGCTGCGCAGAAACGCGCCGCCTTCAGCAAACACCGTGGCAAACATGCCTGCACCATCGCGCCGCCAGCGCAGGCCAGCACGCGCCAGTTTCCACAGGCCCAGCGGGTTCACCCCCAAAACGTCGCGGCGTTTGGAGCGCACCTGAATGGTGTAATCCAGATGATCCTGAAGGTTCTGCCCGACGCCTTGCAAATCATGCACCACGTCAATGCCATGAACCCGCAAATCCTGCGCGCGCCCGATGCCCGACAGCATCAGCATGTGTGGTGAGCCGAACGCACCACCGCACAGGATCACCTCGCGCGCCGCCGTCACCGTGGATTTACCGCCACCCCTGATATAATCAACGCCCGTGGCGCGCTTGGCGTTCATCACCACGCGGGACAGATGCGCGCCGGTGATGACTTTGAGGTTGGGCCGCAATTTCATCACGGGATGCAGATAGGCCGCCGCCGCCGAGCAGCGCTCGCCCTTTTTGTCACCGTCAAAGAACTGGTTGACCTGAAACAGCCCCGCGCCTTCTTGATGCACGCCGTTGAAATCATCATTGTGCTTGATCTGCGCCTGCCCCGCCGCCTCGACAAAAGCCTGCGATATGGCGCGCGGCTCGCTTTGCTCAGCCACCTGCAACGGTCCTCCGACGCCGTGCAGATCATCCGCCCCACGCACATTATTCTCAGCCCGTTTGAAATAGGGCAGAACGTCATCCCAAGACCAGCCGGTACAGCCAAGCCCGGCCCATTCGTCGTAATCCTTGCGATGACCGCGCAGATAGAGCATGGCGTTGATGGCACTCGAGCCCCCCAAGGCGCGCCCGCGCGGCTGAAACCCACGCCGCCCGTTCAGCCCAGCCTGCGGCACCGTCTTAAACGCCCAATTGTTGATTTTCGGACGGCCCGACACCATCGCCGCCCCCATGGCCGGTGCGCGCACCAGAATGGAGCGCCCGCCACCACCAGCCTCAAGCAGGCAAACCTTGATTGACGCGTCTTCGCTCAGGCGTGCGGCCAGAACCGATCCAGCCGAACCACCCCCAACGATCACATAATCAAATTCCATCACCCACCCTTTATGTTCGCAGAACCCCGCCCGTAGCCTTGGCCACCTTGTCGATTATCCTGGCCGAAACCGCCTCGATATCCGCATCGGTCAGCGTCGCGTCGCGGGGCTGCAAGCGCACGGAAATCGCGATTGATTTCTTGCCCGCCCCCATCTGCGCTTCGGCCTTTTCGCCAGCAAACAAATCAAACACCGAAGCCTCGGCAATCAGCGCCTTGTCGGCCCCCTTGGCGGCATTGAGCACCGTCAAAGCCTCCACATCCGCATCCACCACAAAGGCGAAATCGCGTTCCACCGCTTGCAGGTCGCTGATTTTGAGCGCCGGACGCGCCGCCCCTTTGGCCTTGG
>JAADIC010000105.1 GCA_013151535.1 Alphaproteobacteria bacterium
TTCAGCCGTGTAGGTCGGGGTAGGTTTTCTCTGTGTCATAGGGTCCATCCTTGGAGAGTTTTACTCTCCGGTAAACCCGGGGCGGTTCAATGTAACCCGTAGGGTGCGCTTCAGCGCACCGTGTTCTGGAGCGCTCCTAACCTTGCCAAAATGGTGCGCTGAAGCGCACCCTACATGCGGCGTCATGCGTTTGTTGCATAGCGGCAATCAAACATTGTCTGATGTTGTTCGGGGCCATCCGGCCTATGTAATTCTCAACGAAACAAGACCGGAGAATATCATCATGGCCACCGAAATCATCATCCCGACCGACATTGAAATCCGCGCCGCGATCCGGCGGGCCCATGTTCTGCGCGCCGAAGCGACATTGGCGTTTTTCACACGCCTGAAGGCATCCTTCAAATCCGGCCTCCGCCGGCTTGGCATTCGCAAGCCCAACCTCGTGCATACATTTCTTGAGGCTTAAGCCCAAACACACCACCCAATAGAAAACGGCGGCTGGAACTTAATCCAGCCGCCGTTTTCATGTCTTCAAGCAGGGCGCAAGCCCAGCCTAAAAATCCTGCGATTAAACCACTTTCAGGTCTGTCGCGGATTCTTTGCCGTTCCGGCCTGTTTCCAGCTCGAAAGTCACTTTCTGGTCGTCATTCAGACCAGTCAGACCAGCGCGCTCAACAGCGGAAATGTGTACAAACACATCGTTGCCGCCGTTGTCAGGCTGAATAAAGCCGTAGCCTTTAGTTGAGTTAAACCATTTCACGGTGCCATTGGCCATCCGTCTTCTCCTTCAAAAACCCACCCACGATATGCGGCGGTTCGGTGCAGTGCGGTCTTAGATAACAAACCGTCATGCTGCATAGTGCTTCAGGAGGTTCAAAGTGAAAGACATACTTCACAAGCGCCATATGGGGGATCGGCGTGCATAATGCAAGCCTTTCATGCACATAAGCGTAAAAACCGGCCCTGACGGCCCGATCTCGCTGTTTGGTCTGCCGGGGGTGCGGTGAATGCTACATGCCGGGGTCAAGCACATGCTCGACCGCGCCGCCCTGTTCTGCCCAATCCTTGAGGCCACCAAGGTTGAAAACCTTGTGATAGCCCATATCAATCAACAACTTACCCGCAAGGGCCGCACGCCCGCCCGAGGCGCAATAAAGCACGATCGGGCGGTCCTTATCAAACGCCTTGTCGTGAAACGGCGTGGCCGCGTCGGCGCGAAATTCCAGCATGCCGCGCGAAACGTGATGCGCGCCCTTGGCAAGGCCGGTTTTTTCCACTTCCGGGCCATCGCGCACGTCCAGCAACAGCGCACCTTTTTCGATCAGATCCTGCGCTTGGGCCAGATCGACCCGCTCGACGGCTGCATTCGCCGCCGCCATCATGTCTTGGACTGTAAGTGCCATTTAATATCCCTCTTGAATGTCTCAACGCTCTGGATCGTCTGTCTATCGGCGCTTAGAGAGGGCGGCAAGGGGCGACGCGGTTGCCGATTGTCGCAGGAATTACAGGGATGCGCAGGGTGGTGGAATTCTATGGTTTGAAAACCTGCGACACTTGTCGCAAAGCGCTGAAAGCGCTGGCTGCATCTGGTGTGGCGGTCACGGTCCTGGATATGCGCAAGGACGGCGTGCCAGCGGCGGTTCTGGCCAAAGCGCTCAGCGATCTGGGGGCCGACAAGGTGCTGAACGCGCGTTCGACTACATGGCGCGGATTGTCCGAGGTCGAGCGTCAAACACCGGTGCTGGAGCTGCTGGCAAAACACCCCACCCTGATAAAACGCCCGCTGATTGTGGATGGCACCGATATTTCGGTTGGCTGGAGTGCTGGCATTCTGGCCGCTCTTGAAGCCTGAGCGCAGCCGTCCTAGATAACCCCCAGACAAATACGGAGCGATCATGCGAAATTCAGCCCTTATCCTTGGCATTATCGGCGGCGTCGTCGGCATGATCGTCGGCTTTTTCAGCTATGGTTATACTGAGGTCGTGAATGCGCTTGGCGATCCCGGCGGGCTGTTTTCGCAGGTCGACAATGTGGAACGCATCCGTGCGGTGTCGCTGGTCTCGCCCATTCTTGCCATCGCTGGCGGGGCCATGGCGCGCGCGCGGGCGGCGATTGGCGGCGGTTTGATGCTGGTTTCGGCGGCTGGCATGTATTGGGGCTTTGGCTTTGGTGCCTTCACCATGTTCCCGATTGCCATGGTCGGCCTTGGCGGTGTGCTGGCGCTAACGGCGCGCCAGCCGGACAGGCATTAAGCCGCCTGTTTCACCCGATCCTCTGTCAGCAATCCCACCTTTGACAGGCTGGCGAAAAGTGGCCGCAACAGGGCCTCGGGCACGTTGGGCAGGCGGATCGACACATCTGCGGTCAGGCGGATATTGCCGTGGCCGAAAGCCTCGGCGGCTTTGGCGATGGCGCGCAGTTGGGCCGCATCAAGGTGCCCCGAAAGCGGGATCACCACAAGTCGGTAACCGGGGCGGATATGGGCGATTGTGAAGCGGTCTACCAGTTCACCAAAGGCGGGCAGGCGGGCGTAATCCACTTTGAAGCGGTCCTGCGGCAGCTCGAAAAACCGCGCTGCGGTGTCAACAGGCGCGGGCAGGGTGGCGCGATCTTCGCGGCTGAGCGGTCTGGCAAACCGAACGCCACCACCCGGGGTGAATGTCGCATCACCACGGGTATCAGCCAGGGTTGCGATTGCATTGAGATAGGGCGCGTCCAGCAAATCGCTTTGGCTGGCGGGCAGATGTGGCTGGATCGACGGGATATCGGCAAGAATGTTTTGCATTGTCCGGCTCCGAAAATTGGGTTTGATTTCTTGCTCCAAATAGAATAATTTTCCCCTTGAAATGCAAGACGGGCGATGAAAGAAGAACGTTGTTCAGCATTGCCGAGGTTCGCACCAGTCCTGTTCCCAATTCGGAGATAAACCGGAATGCCCGCCCAGATCGATACAATCGACCGGAAAATCCTTTTTGAGCTGCAGGACGATGCCAGCCAGTCACTGGATGAAATCGCCCGCAAAACCGGCTCTTCCAAGACACCAGTGTGGAATCGCATCCGTAAATTGCGCAAACTTGGCGTGATTAAAAAGCAAACCGTGCTGCTGGACCCCGAGGCGCTGGGGCTTGAAGCCTGTTTTTTCGTTCTGGTGCGCACCTCCGAACATGACGCCGACTGGCAGGGCCGGTTTTTGAAAACCCTGATGGCGCGCCCCGAAGTGCAGGAGGCGCATCGTCTGGCCGGGGATATCGATTATATCCTGAAAGTGCGGGTGGAAAACGCCAAGGCTTATGACACGTTTTATCAGGCGCTGATATCCGAGGTGAAGATTTTCAACGTGACGGCCCTGTTGTCGATGGAGGAGATCAAATCGACGACGGTGCTACAGGTGTAGGATGTGTGCTCTGCACGCATCTGTGTGGCAAATCACATATGTCGCGATGCGTGGGGACCACGCATCCTACGATATCGCGGTGGATCGAGGAATATGGCCAGTCATCGGGCCGCTCAACCAAGCCGTGCTTGACCGGATTGTACCAGCAATAGCGGATTGCGGCGTTGAATTCGTCCATATCGCGGATATGATGTTCCCAGAACCGGCGCTGCCAAACCCCACGTTCAGATCGCGCAATATGGCTGGCGCGCAACCGGCCTTTCAAAACCTGCCTTGAAAACCGCGATTTTATCAGCCGCCAGCGGGTTGAATAATCGTAGTCACCGTCGGGCATGGTGACAACGGCATGCAGATGATCCGGCAGGATCATTATCGCGTCGAGCTTCCAGGGAAAGTTGCGTTGTGTTTGAGCGAATGCCGCCCGAAGAGACGAGATTTCGCGCACCAGTTGATCCGAGCCGCGCCGCGCCAGATTGACGGTGAAGAATATGGTGGCCCCGGCGATTCTGGGGCGACGGTAATTGGTCATACCGCCAAAATGGCAAATAATGGTAAACGGGTCGTTAACGTAGGATGTGGAAAAGGATGCGTGCGGAGCACACATCCTACGGTTATCGCCCGAAAGTTAACGTAGGATGCGTGGTTTCACGCATCTGCACCGCATCACCCCCGCATCAAGCGATCCGATTTCTTGCGCACCAGCACCATGCGCAAATCATGCATCGCCATCAATAACTGATCGGTGAACGCCTCAAGATCCTCATCTGACGCCTTGGTCTGGGCCCAGTGGGCCGTCAGTTTCAAATGATCCACCGCCCGCAGAATATCGTCGATATCGCGGGCCTTCAGAACCTTGACCCGCGCCGCCATCCAGGCTTGGATCACTTTCAGTTCCGCAGGCGTTGCGGGCTCGCTACCATGCGGTTTGATCTGGCCATTATTCGTATTGGCGACCGCGATCTGGTCCATCTCCAACCGTCGCTGGCGGTTTTCGGTGTCGATGCGAAACACCGTGGCCCCGTTGTCGCGGGTGCGAAAATAGAGGTTCAGCTCGTCTTCTGCCATCTGTTGCCCCTTAAGTTAAAGACCCGCAAAACGCCTGAATGCGTGTGCAGGCCTCAAGCAATGCCTCGTTCGAGGTAGCATAGCTGACACGAAAGTTTGGCGAAAGGCCGAATGCCGCGCCGAACACCACCGCAACGCCGTTTTCTTCCAGCAATGCGGTGGCGAAATCCTCGTCACTTTCGATGATCTTGCCGGATGGGGTGGATTTGCCGATACAGCCTGCAATCGACGGATAGACATAAAACGCCCCCTCGGGTGTGGGGCAGCTCAATCCCGCCGCTTCGTTCAGCATCGAAACCACCAGATCGCGACGGCCCTGAAACACCGGCAGGCTGTCACGGATGTAATCCTGCGGCCCGTTCAACGCCTCCACCGCCGCCCATTGCGAGATCGTGCAGGGGTTGGAGGTTGATTGCGACTGGATCATCCGCATCGCCGCAATCAGCGGTTCCGGCCCCGCCGCATAGCCAATACGCCAGCCGGTCATGGCATAGGCTTTGGACACACCGTTGACGGTCAGAGTGCGCTCGTAAAGCGCAGGCTCGATCTCGGCCGGGGTGCAGAACTTGAACGGCGCGTAGGACAGGTGTTCATACATATCGTCTGACATCACCCAGACATGCGGGTTGCGCCGCAGAACATCGGTCAGCCCTTTTAGCTCGGACCGAGAATAGCCAGCGCCGGTGGGGTTGGAGGGCGAGTTGAAGATCAGCCATTTGGTGCGGGGGGTGATCGCCGCCTCCAGCTCAGCCGGCGTCAGCTTGAAGCCATTTTCCATGCGGGCAGGCGCGATCACCGGCACACCGCCGGCGATCAGAACCATATCGGGGTAAGACACCCAATAAGGCGCGGGAATAATCACCTCATCCCCCGCATTCATCGTCGCCATCAGGGCATTGAACAGCACCTGCTTGCCACCGCCAGAAACCGAGACCTGTGCAGGCGCATAGTCCAGCCCGTTGTCGCGCATGAACTTGTCGCAAATCGCCTGCTTCAGCTCGGGGATGCCATCGGGCGCAGTATACTTGGTTTTCCCAGCGTTTATAGCACGTTTCGCGGCGTTCTTAATGTTATCCGGGGTGTCGAAATCCGGCTCTCCGGCGGCGAGGCCAATCACGTCCTTGCCTGCCGCCCTCAGTTCCAGCGCCAATGTCGACATGGCAATGGTGGGCGAGGGTTTGACCCGCGTTAAATCGTCCGAAAGAAACCCCATGACCTGCCCCCTGATTGCATGTATCCACGGCTTGTCATAGATTGCGCAAAAGTGGCGTGCAAGCAATGACGCGGCAAAACCACATGAATATGGAACGTAATATGCAACCCGAACCCGATCTTGATGCCGGTTATTTCAGCGACGAAGCCTCGACCTTTGGCGATCGGGTGGCGGCCGGGCGGCGGGCCCTGGGTATCGATCAGGAGAGGTTGAGCCGCAAGCTCGGCATCAAGCTCAAAACCCTGCGCGCCTGGGAGGAGGACGCGTCTGAGCCCCGCGCCAACAAGCTGCAAATGCTGGCCGGTGTTCTGAACGTGTCGATCATCTGGCTGCTGACCGGCGAAGGCGAGGGTGTTGATGACCCGTGGGAGCGCGAGGAGCAGGAGGGGCTTGAATCCTGCGCCGCCGAGGTTGGTGAAATCCTGTCCGATCTGCGCATCCTGCGCACGGCCCATACTGGATTGGCGGATCGTATGGCGCGGCTGGAAAAGAAGCTGTCCAAGCTGCTGAAGAAAATCGGCTAGACCATGGGGGCTTTGCGGCTTGGCATTGATCTTGGTGGCAGCAAAACCGAGGGCGTGGTTCTTGCGGCTGACGGCTTTGAGATCGCGCGGCGGCGTGTACCAACCGTCAAGGGCAGCTACGCCGCCACGCTTGCGACGGTGAATTCGCTGGTTTTGGAGATGGAAAAGCTGGCCGGGCAGCGCTTTGGGCGCTTTGGTATCGGCATCCCCGGATCGATCTCACCGCGCACCGGTTTGGTGCGCAACGCCAATTCGACTTGGATTAACAACAGGCCGTTAGGTGTTGATCTTGAACGAAAAACCGGGCGGGTGGTTCGTATCAGCAATGATGCCAATTGTCTGGCTTTGTCTGAAATGCATGACGGGGCGGCGCAAGGCGCGCACGCGGTTTTCGCCGTGATCCTTGGCACCGGCGTGGGTGGCGGGCTGGTTCTGAACGGCCAGATCATAAACGGCGCACATGGTTTGGCTGGTGAATGGGGCCATATTCCACTGGCCCATGAAGATTTGAACGCACCGCCGTGTTTTTGCGGGCGGCGCGGCTGTTTGGAGCAGTATTTGTCTGGCCCTGCCATTGTGCGCGATTATCTGGCGTCGGGTGGTGACGGGGCTGAGAATGTCGAGGAAATCTCGGCCCGCGCGCAGGCGGGCGAGGATTTGGCCAAATCGGTTCTGGCGCGTCATCTTGCGCGGCTGGGCCAAGGGCTTGGCACCATTGTCAATGTGCTTGATCCCGAGGTATTGGTGCTTGGTGGTGGCGTGTCGAACCTGCCGGGGCTGATTAAGGCGCTGCCCGGTGCCATTGCGCCGCATGTGTTTGCGGCCAAAGGTGACATGATCGAAATCAAGGTGCGCCGCGCGAAATGGGGCGATAGCTCGGGCGTACGCGGGGCGGCACGGCTTTGGAGGCTTGAAGAATGATTGAGACACCGGAAATCCGGCTGAAACGCTTGAAAATGCGCTCCTGGCGGCGCGGTATGAAAGAGATGGACCTGATTCTCGGGCCGTTTTCAGATACCGGGCTGGCGGCTCTATCAGCGCATGATCTTGATCTTTACGAGGATATGCTGGACGAAAACGATCAGGAACTTTACCGCTGGTTCTCGGGGCAAGTCGATGCCCCAACGCGTTTTTTCACGCTTGTTGAGCATCTTAAGGCACAAACTTCATTCTGCTAGAAAATTTTTTCGCCGCCTTAACCTCTTTTTGGGACTTTTGCCGTCATCCTGCCAACAGGAAACATTTGGCAGAGGCGATCATGACTTTTCAACAGGCAACACAGCATGCGACCCAGCATCCGGCGGCGCTGACGCCCCAGCGCGGTTATCACGGCGATTATATGGACATGCTCGGCATGGTGGAACGGCTGCACCGATTGCTGCTTGACGTCATCAAGGATGAATTTGAACGCCTTGGTCTGCTGGATATCAACGCGGTGCAGGCCCTGTTGCTGTTCAATATCGGCGAAAACGAGGTGACGGCGGGCGAATTGAAATCGCGTGGCTATTATCAGGGCTCGAATGTGTCTTATAACCTCAAAAAACTGGTCGAGGCCGGTTATATGCATCACCAGCGCTGCCAGATTGACCGGCGCGCGGTCCGGGTGCGGCTGACGGAAAAGGGCCGCAATATCCGCAAAGCGGTGGGCGATTTGTTTGAGCGCCATTCGCTTGGGCTGGATGAAAAAGCAATTCTCGATCAAAGCGCGATGATCTATATGAACGCCTCGCTCAAGACACTGGAACGGTTCTGGACCGATCAAATCCGTTATATTTACTGAATTGTCACAGGCTGTTACCAAAAATTCGTTGAAATAAATGCCGTTTTTTGAATATATTGGCCGCAAATAAGGTGCTGCGGCGATTTGGGTTGTGTTTTCCCGACACGTCTTTGCTATTACTCGACGGACGCAAACGGGGAATTCCATGGATTATTCAGCGCGACTTGATACGGCCCTGCAAGGCCTGCACGATGAAGGCCGGTATCGCACCTTCATCGACATTGAACGCAAGAACGGCCAGTTTCCCCACGCCACATGGCACGCACCCGATGGCACCAGTCGCGATATAACCGTTTGGTGCGGCAACGATTATCTGGGTATGGGCCAGCATCCCGATGTTCTGGGCGCAATGCACACAGCCCTTGATGCCACCGGCGCAGGCTCGGGCGGCACCCGCAATATTTCCGGCACCACCGTCTTTCATAAAGAGCTTGAAGCCGAGATCGCCGATCTGCATGGCAAAGAGGCGGCGTTGCTGTTCACCTCGGCCTATATCGCCAATGACGCGACGCTGTCGGTTCTGCCGCGCCTGTTTCCCAATCTGGTGATTCTGTCGGACGAGTTGAACCACGCCTCGATGATCCAGGGCATCCGCCACGGCAATTGCGAAAAGCATATTTTCAGGCATAACGACATGGCCGACCTGCGTGCCAAATTGGAGGCGATTGAACCCGGCCGCCCGATCCTGATCGCCTTTGAATCGATCTATTCCATGGATGGTGATATCGGCCCGATCAAAGATATTTGCGATCTGGCCGATGAATTTGGCGCGCTGACCTATATCGATGAAGTGCATGCGGTTGGTATGTATGGCCCGCGCGGTGGCGGTATCACCGAGCGCGATAATCTGGCCCACCGGATCGACCTGATTAACGGCACTCTGGCCAAGGCTTATGGTGTCATGGGCGGATATGTTGCCGCCTCGGCCAAGATGGTTGACGCCATCCG
>JAADIC010000287.1 GCA_013151535.1 Alphaproteobacteria bacterium
ACTGCCGGATGGCCAAGCAAAGCCTGCTCGACCTCGAACGGTGAAACCCAGATGCCCGAGACCTTGAACATGTCGTCCGTGCGCCCGCAATAGATCAGCCGCCCATCGGCGCGCTTTTCGTATTTGTCGCCGGTGCGGGTCCATTCGCCTTCAAAGGTGATGCGCGATTTGGCGCGCTGGTTCCAGTAATCGGCCGCTGCGGACGGCCCGTTGACAAGCAATTCACCGATGCCGCCGGGTTCAACTTCGCTGCCGTCATCCTCGACCAGTCGCACCTGATAGCCGGGAACCGCCACGCCGGAGGTGCCGTATTCCACATCGTCCGGCGCGTTGGACAGGAAGATATGCAGCATCTCGGTTGAGCCGACGCCGTCCAGAATATCGGTGCCCATACACGCCTTCCAGCCCTTGCCGATCTCTTCGGGCAAAGCCTCGCCCGCCGAGATCGAGCGCCGGATGCGCGCCGCACCCTCAGGTGCGTTGCCATCCATCATCGCCACCATGGCGGCGTAAAGCGTTGGTACGCCACAGAAAATCGTCGGGCCGGTGCGGGCGATGACCTCGAACATAGAATCCGGGGTCGGGCGATCAGGATAAAGGATCGCGGTCGCGCCAACTGACATCGGGAAGGTCATGCCGTTGCCCAGACCATAGGCAAAGAACAGCTTCGCAGCGGAAAAGATTGTGTCGCTTTGGCTGATCCCGAGCACCTGCGCACCGTAAGTATCGGCAGTCGCCTGAAGCGCTGAATGCACATGGCGCACGCCTTTTGGTGCGCCGGTTGAGCCGGATGAATAAAGCCAGAACGCGTTTTCGTCCGCCGAGGCATGCACCAACGGCATCGCCTCGCTTGCGGCCAGCTCAGTGACAAAAGCCTTGTGTTCACCGGCATCGCCGCCAACCACGATCACATGCTCCAGAAACGGATTATCAGCGAAAGTCGGGGCGACCACTGGCAGCAACTGGGCCGACACGAACAGCACTTTGGCGCGGCAATCATTCAGGATGCTGGCGTAAACATCGGTGGCCAGCAGGGTGTTGAGCGGGATCGGGATGACACCGGCCTTGATACTGCCCCAGAAAATCACCGGAAACTCAACACAATCAGCCACCAGCATCGCCACGCGATCTTCGCGCCGAATGCCAAGCCGCGCATAGAGCCCCGCCATCTGGTCGCTTTGCGCGCCAAGTTCACGATAACTCAGGGCGCGGCCATTGTCCGTTCCTTCGATAAAGGCCGGTTTATCGGCGATGTCCCCGCCCCGGTGGCGTTCAACGAAATAGATCGCGGCGTTTTGGTTTTTGGCTGACATGCGGCCCTCCTTTCAGAACAACGAGAAATACTCGCGCTGCTCCCATTCTGAAACTGCCCCCAGATAACGGCCCCATTCGGCCCGCCTGAGGTGGCAAAGATAATCGACAAATCCGTCGCCTAACTGGCTGCGGTAAAAAGTGCTGCCCTCGAACGCTTCAATCGCGGTGTGCAGATTGTTTGGCAGCATCCGCGCCTCGGCCTGATAGGGTTTTTCAACCGGCGGTGGGGCGGTCAGGGCGCTGTCGAGGCCGTCCAGCCCACACAAAACCTGCGACGCCAGATAAAGATATGGATTGGCCGCAGGTTCACCCACACGGTTTTCGATACGTGAAGCGTTGTCTCCCGTTGCCGCCAATACCCGCAGCATGGCACCACGATTATCGTGCCCCCACTGGATACGATCCGGTGCCAGTGCAAAAGGCTGATAGCGTTTGTAACCGTTAACCGTTGGCGTGGACAACAGGCACGAGGCTTCGGCATGTTTCAGCAATCCTGCAATCCATTGATCGGCAAGTGGGGGCAGGTCCTGGCCCGGATCGGGAATGAAAAGATTGTCGCCGCTCTCCAGATCGACCAGCGATTGATGCAGATGCCAGCCATTGCCCATGGAGTTCTTGAAATTCGGGCGGCACATGAAGGTGGCGTGCAGGCCGTTTCGCTGGCAGACCTGTTTGACCATGTTGCGAAACAGAACCATGTTGTCGGCAGATGCGATCCCCAGCGCAGGCTCAAAGGTGAATTCAAACTGGCTGGGGCCAAACTCGCTTTCCATGGAGCGCAGCGGCAGGTTCAGCCCTTCGGCGTTGACGCGCAACAGCTCCATCACATCCTCAAGTTGGTCGGCGCGGTTTTCGGTCAGGTATTGATAGCCGTGGCTTAGAAGGCTGGTTTTGGGTTGGTCTTCCTGCCAGTTGGAGTTTTCGTGCTCAAGCTGCGGGTCGTCGATGTTCAAAACGTAAAATTCAACCTCGAGACCAGTCAGAAAGCCCATGCCTTTATCGGCCAGCCGCGCCAGCGCATCCTTGAGGATTTGACGGGTGGACAAAGGCAGTTTCGTGCCGTCCATCCGGCACAAGTCACTTATCATCCAG
Source organism: Alphaproteobacteria bacterium (assembly GCA_013151535.1). Taxonomy (GTDB): domain Bacteria; phylum Pseudomonadota; class Alphaproteobacteria; order Rhodobacterales; family Rhodobacteraceae; genus UBA5972. The sequence goes on from JAADIC010000287.1 coordinate 2,407, forward strand.
CCGGTGTGATTGGCCCAGGGCAGGATTTTGAAGGTGGTCGGATCGGGCAGCATCAGGAAATCGGACGCCCCGGTCATCACGCCCGCACCAAAGCCCGCATCGTCTTCCCAAACTGGAAACACGGTGGCGTGCGAGGTGTCTTTCAAGAGCAGGGTCGAGGTCATCGACACGCCCTTGCTGAAGGCTGATTTCAGACCCGCCGCCATGATGGTTTTGGAGCGCGTCACCCCGTGCTGATCGACAAACGCGACGCGGATGGTCTCGACATTATTGTCTTTGACGGCCTTCAGCACGGCCTCGGCGGCGACAAACTCGGCCTCGCCCCAGATTTGGGTGGCGAGGGACTTATCGCCGGGTTGTGCCATATCTGCGCCCATTAGATATCCGCATCCCAAGGGCAGCTTTCGCGCCGCGCCGCGTCCGCCGCAGGCCACGAGGATTGCCAATCGTCAGACGGCGCGATTGTGTCAATCGAGATCGGGCCTTTGACATCTGCCAAACCGCCATTGGCCATCGGCAGCTTATTCGCATCCCCCGCCGCCAGATCGGCAATCGCCGCGCGCAGTTTGCGCCGGTAAGCGATGATCGCCACGTCGGATTTGCCCAGATGCTCCTCACGCCGATCCTGAATGGCCCCCATCGCCTCGACCGCCCATTGGTCATGCACGTTGATATCGAGCCCCATGCCGGTATAGGTCAGGTTGTTCTGCTCATCCGCGTCATAACCGTAATTGTTGGCCGCATTTTTCAAAGGCGCGTAATCCGGCAGGCGGTGTTCACGCAGGCGTTGCTCGCGCATTTTCACCTTGTCGACAGGGTTGCCGAAGCTGGTGAACATCGAGAACCAGTAACAATTCACATCGTCAATCGGCACATGCCACTGGGTGATGGTCATTTCAGATGAAATCGGGATGGTGATGGCGCAGGGGAAGACCTGATTGGTGATGCGCACATGGGTGCTGCCGTTTTTCAGATCGCGCAGGGAGAGCAGGCGCAGGCCGTAATCTGTATCTTCAACATTGATCTCGGGGCGCGGGAATTCGCGTAGCACTTGCGTCATCGGAATATCGGTGCCGGGGGCCGCGTCGCGGAATTGTTTGCCGTAGCTGTCCTTGGGGTCTTCATCCTGCAAAAACCGGTGCAGGAACGAGGCATGGGCGGGGTCAATCCCGACCTCAAGTGCTTGCAGCCAGTTGCATTGCCACAGGCCTTTGAAAGCGAAAACGTGGCTGTCCGGCGCTTTGAAACAGTCAAGCGCGGGGAATTCGGGTGGGGTGCCCTGCCCCATATAGGCCCAGATGATGCCGTTGTTTTCGACCACAGGATAAGACGGGGTGGTGATGTTTTTGAACAGGGTCGAGCCTTCGGGTTCCCCCGGCGTGTCAACGCATTGACCGCTCACGTCAAAATGCCAGCCGTGGAACGGGCAGCGCAGGCCGTTATTTTCAAGCCGGCCAAAACACAGATCCGCACCGCGATGTGGGCAATAGCGCGCGATCAGGCCAAGATTGCCGCGCTCATCGCGGAAAAGAACCAGCTTTTCGCCCAGCAGGGTGACAGCAACCACGGGGCGCGGGCCCATCAGCTCGTCACTTAAAGCGGCAGGCATCCAGTATTGGCGCAGCACTTTGCCCGCTGGTTGATCGGCCCCGACAAGGGTGATTTCGTCGTTCTTTTCCTGAGACATCATGGCGCGAGCCCTCCTTTTCTAGACTCCGAGATAGCGTTGCAGCACATCGCGATCCTTGCGCAAGACGTCCGACGTGCCTTGCCAGACGATCTTACCGCGTTCGATGATGTAATTGCGATCTGCAATCCGCAGCAGGTCTTTCAAATTCTTGTCGACCACCAGAATCGAGACGTTTTGCGCCCGAATAAGCGTCAGTGCCGCCCAGATTTTCTGGCGCACCAACGGGGCCAAACCCTCGGTTGCCTCATCCAGTATCAGCAGCTTCGGGTTGGTCATCAGCGCGCGGCCAATGGCCAGCATTTGCTGCTCGCCGCCCGACAGCAGGTTGCCCATGGAACCTTTGCGTTCAGCCAGTTCGGGGAACATGTCATAGACTTTCTCGACCGTCCAGGGATCAGCCACGCCAAGGTGGTTGCTGGCGGTGGCCACAAGGTTTTCAACCATGGACAGGTTCGGGAATATCTGGCGGCCTTCCGGCACAAGGCCAAGGCCCAGATTGGCGGTTTTAAAGGATGGATTGCCGACCAGTTCCGCCCCTTCAAAGGTGATCGAGCCACCCGATGCGGGAATAATCCCCATGATCGAATTGATCGTGGTGGTCTTGCCCATGCCGTTGCGCCCCAACAGGGTTGCCACTTCGCCCGCGCCAATCTCAAGATCAACGCCGAACAGGGCTTGCGAATTGCCGTAATGGGTGGTGAGGCCGGATATTTTCAGCATCATTCTTCCCCCAGATAGGCGTGGCGCACATCGTCATTGCTGCGGATTTCATCGGGCGTGCCGGTGGCGATGATGCGCCCGTAAACCAGCACCGAAATGCGATCCGCCAGCGCGAACACCGCGTCCATGTCGTGCTCAATCAGCAGGATTGTGCGTTCACCTTTCAGGGTTTTCAGAAACGTCACCAGATTGCCGCTTTCCTCGGGGCCAAGCCCCGCCATCGGCTCATCCAGCAGCATCAGTTGCGCGCGGCTGGCCAGCGCAATCGCGATTTCCATTTGCCGGTGTTCGCCGTGGGAAAGCTCGGATGTCAGATCATTGGCGCGGCGGCGCAGGCCGACCATGCGCAGGCTTTCCATCGCCTCGTCGCGCAGATGTTTGATCTTGCGGGCTGGCTTAAGAAAGCGGAACGAATGGCCGTCTTGTGCCTGCACCGCCAGTGCCACGTTGTCCAGAACCGACATGCTCATCACCAAGGACGTAATCTGGAACGAACGCGTGATACCAAGGCGCGCGCGGGCATGCGCCGCCCGATTGGTGATGTTCGCCCCCTTGAAAGTGACCGTCCCGCTGTCAGGTTTCAGCGCGCCGCAAAGCTGTGCCACCAGCGTGGTTTTACCCGCGCCATTGGGGCCGATAATGGCGTGGATTTCACCCGCCTCGACCGTTAGCGACACGTCATCCGTGGCCGTCACCCCGCCAAAACTTTTGCACAGCGCATCGATTTTCAGCAAGGCCACCATCTATTTCCCCCGCCGTTTCAGCAGCCCCATCAGGCCACCGCGCACGAACAATACCACAAAGATCAGCATCAGGCCGAAGGGTAGATGCCAGTAAACCTCAAGCCCCAACTCGCGCCCGATCAGGGGTTCCAGCAGGCCGTCAAACCAGCCCATGACGCCCTTCAAAACCTCCTCGATCAGGATGAAGATCGACGAGCCTAGCACAGGGCCAAGCACGGTCGAGGCGCCGCCAAGAATGACCATGAACATCAACTCGCCCGAGCGGGTCCAATCCAGCATATCGGGCGAAATAAAGGTGGTGAAATTACCCAGCAGAAAACCCGCGTAACCGGCAATCGAGCCGGAAATCACATAGGCCACCAACTGGTATTTGTAGGTGTTGAAACCAAGCGTCACCATACGCTCGTTATTGCCTTTGGCCCCTTGCAACACCATGCCGAAACGCGAATTGACCAGTGTGTGCTTGATGAACATGGCCACCACCAGTGACACATAAGCCACCAGATAAAGCGTGAGTGGATTGTCCAGCGAGATCAGCGGCAACTCGGAGCGCACGTCAATCGTCAAACCGTCATCGCCGCCATAAATATCCAGCGACAGGAAGAAATAATAGGCCATCTGCCCGAAGGCCATGGTAATCATCAGAAAATAGACGCCCTTGGTTCTGAGGGCAATTGCACCTGTGACCAGTGCAAACAGGGCCGAGGCCGCCAGCGCCAGTGCAAGCTGGAAAAAGCCGTTATAGCTGGCGATAAAATCCATGCCACCCCAGGTGGCGTGATAGGCCGGAATGCCAACCGCATAAGCGCCGATGCCGATAAAGGCGGCGTGACCAAAGCTGACCAGCCCACCGAACCCCAGCAGGATATTGAGGCCGACAGCAGCGATTGCCAGCACCACCAGACGGGTGGTCAGATCAACATAGAACGGCTGGCCGGTCCACATGAATATGGGCGGCAGGATCGCCAGTGCGAGCATGAAAACCAGCGTCACCCAACCGATTGCCGACAGCCTGCCCATCAGCGCACCTTGGGCGGGAACAGGCCCTGCGGTTTCAGGGCCAGAACCACGGCCATCAGGATGAAGATCATCATGCCCGATACGGCGGGGGCTGCGGTTGAGGCGGCATCCGCGCTCATCACCAGCCCGAAAATATCCGCCAGAAACGAGCGGCCGAGCGTGTCAATCAGCCCGATGATGATGGCGGCAATGAACGCGCCTTTCATCGAGCCGATGCCGCCAACGATAATCACCACGAAGGTGGTGATGATGATCTGGTTGCCCATGCCGATAGAGGCCTCGGTGATCGGTGAAATCAGCATACCGGCCAACCCGGCCAGCATCGCGCCCAGCGCGAAGACCAGTGCAAACAGGGTTTGAATGTCAATGCCAAGGGCCGACACCATGGTGCGGTTGGACGCCCCGGCGCGGATCAACATGCCAAGGCGGGTATAGTTCACCAGCCAGAACAGGCCCGCCGCCACTGACAGGCCCGAGCCGATAATCAGCAGCCGGAAGCTGGGGATCACCGCACCTTCAAACAGTTGCACTTGGCCATCCAGCCATGCGGGCAGCGGCACCGCGATGCCTTCAACCCCCCAGATGATCTGGGTCAGGGTGTCGATCACAAGGATCAAACCAAACGTCGCCAGCACATGATCCAGATGATCCTTGTCATAAAGGTTGCGCGCCACCACGCGCTCGATCACGAAGCCCACTACCCCGGTAATCGGCAGCGCGACCAGCACCGCCAGCAGGAAGTTGCCAAACAGAAAGGTCAGGCTGGCGCAAACAAAAGCGCCGATCATATAAAGCGAGCCATGCGCCAGATTGACAAAATCCAGGATGCCAAAGACCAGCGTCAGGCCCGAGGCGACCAGAAACAGCAACAGGCCAAGCTGCACGCCATTCAGCACCTGCAAGAACAGAAGTGTATAATCCACGATAGATTTTCCGGTAATCGCTGCATGTGATGGCCGGTTAGGCCCCGGCCATCACAGATTTCAGATTTACGCGCCTATTTCAGCGGGCAATCCTTGGCGTAAGAGTCCTGATGGGCCTCAAACACCGTTTGCACGATCTTGGTTGTCCAGTTGCCATCGGCATCGGCAACCACTTCACGCAGATAGAAGTTCTGAATCGGCATGTTGTTGTTGCCGTAAGTGAACTCGCCCCGCACCGATGGGAAGCTGGCGGATTTCATCGCTGCGCGCATGCCGTCCATATCGGTAAGATCACCGTTCACCGCTTCAACCGCCGACTTGATGAGGAACATCGAATCGTAAGCCTGTGCTGCATAGAACGACGGATAGCTGCCGTAAGCAGCCCGGAAATCGGCCACGAACTTGTTGTTCTGCGGGTTGTCCAGAGTTGGATCCCAGAATTGGGTGAACTGCGAACCCAGAACATCGGTGAAACCGGCGGCCTGGAATTTTGGCAGGCTCAGCGCATCAACCGAGAACACGGTGTAAAGCGGCAGGCTGTCCTTGAGACCGGCCTGCTGGTACTGTTTCATGAACGCGCCACCAGCCTTGCCGGGATAGAAGATGAACAGACCTTCCGCACCGGATGCCTTGGCTTTTGCCAGTTCAGCCGAGAAATCAAGCTGGGTTGGCCATTTGGTCATGTCCGTGCCCAGCACTTCACCCTTGAAGGTCGATTTCACACCGGCAACCATGCCTTTACCAGCGGCATAGTTCGGCGCGATGATATAGATCGATTTCACGCCTTTCTGGTTCAGAACCTCGCCCATGGCCTGGGGTGTCTGATCGTTCTGCCAACTGGTCGAGAAGAAGTTTTCGTTGCACAGCTTGCCGGCAACAGGGCCGGGGCCGGCATTGGCCGAGATCAGGAACTTGCCCGCGTCCAGCACCGATTTACGCGATGCCAGCAGCACGTTTGACCAGATATAACCGGCCACGAAATCAACATTATCCTGCTTCAGCAGCTTGTCGGTGGCCTGCTTGCCGGTTTCCGGCTTGAAGCCGTCATCGCCATAGATCAGGTTGACGTCCAGATCGCCCATCTTGCCGCCCATCTGCTTGATGGCAAGGTCAACGGCCTTTTTCTGGTCATTGCCGATCACAGCGCCGCCGGTGGTCAGCGTGGTGACAAAGCCGATTTTAACTTCTGCCGCCTGCGCGATGCTGGTCAGCATGGTTGCGGCAAGGGCCGCAGTTACGATTTTTTTCATGTTTGGTTCTCCCTTTGGATGGTGTCAGTATTCTTTTCGTTTCGCCGTCCTGTCAAATCATACAATGTGCACTATTTGACATATATTGCACTCCCCTCAAGCAAAGTTGCACTATTTTGCATAATTTGCATAACTCGCAAGCTGAAACTCTGCTTTTACGCGGTTTTGCGCCCGATGCCGGAAACTTTACCGCCAGTTCGCCTCCCCTTAGGACCGCCCCGTTGCGTCAGGCCTGAAACACTAGCTGAGACTGGTTTTATTTCAAGCCTAAAGTAAATCTCCCTAGTTGAACGGATTTCCGTCATTATCCGCGCTTTTGAGCAAATCCACACATTCGGTCAGTTTGACGATCGAAGCGCTTGATCCAGCCAGTGAATAGCGTTCGATGCGCTCACCCGAACTGTTATAGAGGTTCAGCGTATTACCACGCATAACCTCGCGCAGGAAACGATAGGATGCATCCTCGTCCGGCAATGTGAAAAACACCGAATTCTGGTTGAGATCAGCATCGTTCAATGTCCATTTCGCACGGCTGTCGATGCGCACAATGATGTCAGCGGTGGTGTTGTCGAATGTCCAGCTCTCGTCGTAAAATTGCAGGCTGGCATCGTCCGAAGTATCCGCCCAGATCGCGAAACTACGGCCACCGTCGCTGACCTGCGCCAGACAGGCAAAAGTGCCATCGTCAAACTCAAACACGCTGACCTCCCAGGCCTTGCGACGATAAAGAACCTTGCTGTCGGCCACCCCGGCCTGCGCGATTGTGGCCAGCTTTCCCGGCAGCATTGGCCCGGCCAGCAAAGTTACGACCGTCAACAGACCAACTATAGTCATTTTGAACATTACTTCACCCTCTCTCTCTGGTCACTTTTCCTTTTTATCAGTCGCGCAATTCGCGACGCAGCATTTTCCCCACAGCCGATTTCGGCACTTCGTCAATAAACGCGATCTGTTTTGGTACCTTATAGCCCGTCAGATGCTCGCGGCAAAATGCAATGATTTCATCCGGGCTGACGGTCGAACCTTCGGAGCGCACCACAAACAGTTTCACCGCCTCGCCGGTTTTATCATCCGGCACCCCGATACAGGCACATTCCTGCACGCCCGGGCATTTGCTGGCGGCCTGCTCCACGTCGTTGGGATAGACGTTGAAACCCGACACGATCACCATGTCTTTCTTGCGATCAACAATCTTGTAACGGCCCTGTTCGTCACGAATGGCAATGTCGCCGGTGCGGAAATAACCATCCCTAGTGAAAGCCGCGCGGGTGGCCTCGGGGCGGTTGTAATAGCCTTGCGTCACCTGCGGGCCACGGCATACCAGCTCGCCGCGCTCACCGTCGGGCACCTCCATATCATCATCATCCAACAGCTTGATTTCGGTGCCCTTGATGGCACGCCCGATGGTGCCGGTGAACACAGTCCAATCCGGCGGGCATATGGTCAGAACCGGCGAAGTTTCCGACAATCCGTAACCTTCCAGCAAGGGTTTGCCGGTGATCCCCTGCCATTTGTCCGACACTGCCTGCATGGTCGCGGCACCACCGCTGACCGATTGTTTCAGGTTGGAAAAATCCACTTTGCCGAGGTCCGGGTGCAGCATCATTCCCGCAAACAACGTGTTGACGCCGTTGATCCAGGTCAGACCGCAATCGCTGATCGCGCCGATGAACTGATCCATGTCGCGCGGGTTGGTAATCATCACGTTGCGGGAACCAAAGCCAGTGTAGCACAGGAAATTCACCATCAGCGCAAAGATGTGATACATCGGCAGGGCGGTGACGATGATCTCCTCGCGCTCAACCAGCACGCTATGCAAAATGTCATAGGTCTGATCCACGTTGCATAACAGGTTGCCATGGGTCAGCATCGCGCCCTTGGCCGGGCCGGTGGTGCCGCCGGTATATTGCAGGAACGCCAGATCGTCGCGGGTGACCTTGACCGGGGTGAATTCCAACGACGCGCCTTTTCCCAGCGCATCCCCCAGCAGCACATAATCAGCGAAATCATCCGGCACGGGGGGTGAGGGCAGCGGCTTCTGGCCGCAATCGCTCAGCGTCATCACCATCACCTGCTTAACTGCAACCTTATCGCGGATCGGCGCGAAATTGGCGATGGAGCCGGAAAACAGGATCAAAATCTCGGCGTCACTGTCGTTAAGCTGGTGCAGCAACTCGTCCGGCGTATAGCTGGGATTGACGCTGACTTGCGCCCCACCACATTTGTGGATTGCCATGGTGCAGACCGGATGAGCCAGACAATTGGGCGACATCAGAGCCACCTTGGTGCCTTTGACCACCCCCATTTCACCTTGCATATAAGCCGCCAAAGCGTCGGTATAGCGGCCCATATCGGCGAAACTCAGTGTGTTGTGGTAATTTTCAAACGCAACCGCGTCGCCGTAAACCTTGGCAGCCCCGTCAAGATATTCCCAGATCGATTGGGCTGAATTCACCCGTTCAATAGCCGTTTGAGCCAAATTCACTCTCCCTCTTGAATTAACCTTCGCTTACTTGGCCCATTCCCAGGGCCCGATAAAGCTGCCGAGAACATCCTGAACCACCTTGTCATCCGCATCCCCGGTCTTGCTGACATAGGCGATCAGACCACGCTTTTTGTCCTCGGTCACAGCGGTAACTTCGGCGGCAACCCCGGCCTTGGCAAGGGCTTTGTTATAAACCCGGGTGATCGCGGATTTGCGCAGGTCCGGCTTGAAAATCTTACCGACGGCGGTTTTTGGCAGTTCAGGCATCAGTTCCAGATATTTCGGCACCGCGGCTTTTTCGCCAATACGCTCCTTGGCAAACGCCATCAGATCATCAACCGTGGCCGTGCCCCCAACCACAAGTTCAACGTAAGCGGCAGGAACTTCGCCCGCATGGGCATCGGGTTGGCCGATCGCCCCGGCAAAGCCCACATCGGGATGGGCCGCGAGGGCTTCTTCAATGGTGGCGGGGTCGATATTGTGACCACCACGAATAATCAGATCCTTAGCCCGGCCGGTGATCCAGACATAACCATCGGCATCAATCCGGCCCAAATCCCCCGTGCGCAGGTATTTCTTCTTGGCATAGAGACCAACATTCTTGTCAGCCTCGGTATAAGTGCCACCGGGAATGACGCCGGGATTAGAGATGCAAATCTCGGCCACCTCATCGACGCCCATTTCCTTGGTCACTTTGCCAGAGGCATCGCAATCAAAGATTTTGACGTCGGTATAGGGGAACGGAATACCCACCGAACCGACCTTTTTCTCGCCATCGTAAGGGTTGACCGACACAACACAAGTCGCCTCGGTCATACCGTAGCCTTCAAGGATGGTGACACCGGTGGCTTTTTCAAAGCGGTTGAACAGCTCGACAGGTAAGGGTGCCGAGCCACAAAACGCGGTTTTCAGGGTGGACACGTCTGCATCCACCGGCACCTGCATCAGGGCGGCGGCGGCTGTGGGCACAGTGACCATATAGCTGCCCTTCCAACGCTCGATCAGCTTCCAGAAGTTTTCAAACACCCCGTCACCGCGATAGCCCGCAGGCGTTGGCATCACCATATGCGCCCCGGCCCCGATGGTGGCCATCAGGATCGGATAGGCGGCGAAAACGTGGAACAGCGGCAGCGGGCAGATGACCACATCATCATGGGTCATCAGCAATTCTTCGGCGCACCAGCCGTTATAGATCATGCCGGAATAGCGGTGCTGCGCCACTTTGGGCATACCCGTGGTGCCGCCGGTATGGAAATAAGCCGCCACGCGATCAGTGGTGGCATCGGCGAAATCAAGCGCGTCAGCCCGGTGCTTGGCCAGTTCCTTATTGAAATCCAGCACCTTGGCGTGGTGGCTGATCGGGTATTTTGGCCGGATAAACGGCACGATCCAGCTTTTGGGCGGGCTGAGATAGCGCAGCAGATCAACTTCGAGCACGGTTTTGACGTTGGGCGCATGGCCAATCGCCTCCTCCGCCTTTTGCGCCACGTCGGTTTTCGGAAACGCCTTCAGCGTTACCAGAACCTTGGCGTTGGTTTCGCGCAGAATGGCCCCGATCTGTTCGGCCTCAAGCAATGGGTTGATCGGGTTGACGATACCGGCCACCGCCCCACCCAGCAGCGTAATCGCGGTTTCATTGGCGTTGGGCAGAAGGTAAGCCACCACATCGTTCTCACCGACACCCATGCGCCGAAACATATTGGCGGCTTGCGTGACCTTGCCCAAAAGCTCGGACCAATTAAGGGTCTCGGCCTTGTCTTTCGGCCCCGAGGTGATCTGAAACGAGATCGCATCGCCCTTCGGATAGCGCTTGGCGGAGCGTTCGACATATTGGTAAATCGTGGCCGAGGGCTGGCGTTCCTCCCATGGCATGGCCTTTTCAATCGCGATTTTGTCCTCAAGTGTGGCCATTTTTGTCATGGCGAATCCCCCCGTGTGCTGTTGGCATCGATTTTATCGTTACAAACAAGATGCTTGGGAACGGCGCGGGGTTCAAGTGTTTCCGGCAAAACAATCCTGAGGGGTGGTCGCGCCCATGGCCCGCGTGAGCGTGTATGAAAGGGTAAATGCGATCACCACGCGCCAATTGCACCTGAACCATAGCGCAATGCCGATCCGGCTGAGGCGACATTGAATGCACCTTTCTTCAATGGTCAATTAAACCAAAAAACCGGTTTAGTGGTTTAGTTAACCATTTGTAAGGTGCTGTTATATAGTCTGTTTTTGGGGTTGTCAGGTTTTACCCTAGGCTGGCAGGCCGAGCCTTAAACGCCCAGACCTTCGGTGAATTGCAGTTTGGCCAGACGCGCGTAAAGCCCGCCTTCGGCCACAAGCGCGTCATGGGTTCCGGTGGCGATAATCCTGCCCTGATCGAATACAATGATCCGGTCGGCTTTCTTCACCGTGGCCAGACGATGGGCGACGATCAGGGTCGTGCGGTCCGCCGAAAGCGCCTCGACCGCCTTTTGCACCAGTTGTTCGCTTTGCGCATCCAGCGCCGAGGTCGCCTCGTCCAACAGCAAAACCGGCGCTTGGCGCAGAATGGCGCGGGCAATGGCGATGCGCTGTTTTTGCCCGCCCGACAGCATGACGCCGCGCTCGCCGACAAAACTTTCATAGCCATCCGGCAAAGCCGTCAGAAATTCATGGGCGGCGGCAGCTTTGGCGGCAACCTCGACCTCTGAATCCGTGGCTTCGGGGCGACCAAAGCGGATATTTTCACGCGCGGTTCCGGCAAAGATCACCGGGTCCTGCGGCACAAGAGCGATGGATTTACGAAATTCCTCACGGGCGAGGGTTTTCAAGTCCATCCCGTCAAGTTTGACCTGACCGGTTTCGGGATCAAAAAACCGCAGCATCAATTGGAAAATCGTTGTTTTACCCGCACCGGAAGGGCCGACAAGTGCCACGGTTTCACCCGGTTTCACCGTGAAGCTGACCCCGTCCAGCGCCTTGACCCCGGGGCGCGCCGGATAGCGAAACACCACATCCTGAAACGCGATTTCACCCTTAACCTTGGTCGGCATGGAAACTGCATCCACCGGATCCGAAACCGTGTCTTCGGCGTGCAGCAACTCGACCAGACGATCGGTTGCCCCGGCGGCGCGCTGCAATTCGCCCCAGATTTCCGACAGCGCCGCAACCGAACCCGATACCATCACCGCATAAATCACAAATTGCACCAGCGCGCCTGCCGACATGGTATCGGCCCCCACATCGCGCGCACCGACCCACAGAACACCGACAATCCCGGCAAAAACCAGAAAAATCACGATCACGGTCATGAACGCCCGGGTTTTGATCCGCTTGGCCGCCACGTCAAAAGACACTTCAGTCACAGCGCCAAATTTCCGCCGGCTTTCCGCCTCGTGGGTGAAAGCCTGAATGGTTTGCGCGGCCTGCAAGGTCTCGCCGGCATTGCCGGAACTTTCGGCGATCTTGTCCTGATTGTCGCGGCTAAGTTTGCGCAACCGCCGCCCCAGAACCAATATCGGCACAATCACCAGCGGCACGATCAACAGCACCAGCCCGGCAAGTTTCAGGCTGGTGGCCAGCATGAAGGCCAGCCCGCCGAGAAAGATCAGTACATTGCGCAGGGCCACGGAAACCGAGCTGCTGATAACCGAAAGAATAAGGGTTGTATCGGTGGTGATGCGCGACAGAACCTCGCCGGTCATGATGCGTTCAAAAAACGCCGGGCTCATGCCGATCATCTTGTCATAAACCGCCTTGCGGATATCCGCGACCACCCGTTCACCCAGCCGTGTCACCAGATAATAGCGCAGCCCCGTGCCGACAGCCAAAAGGGCGGCCACGCCCAGCGCGGCGGAGAAATATTGATCCAACAACTCAGCAGATCCAGCGGAGAACCCGTCAATCACCCGTCGTACAGCCAAAGGCAGGGCCAGCGACAGCGTCGCCGTCAGAACCAGCGCGAACCCGGCCAGAACCACCAGAACCCGGTAAGGCCGGATATAGGGGAGGGAACAGCCCGCGGATCGGCCCGACAGTGGCGGATTTTTCGCGATCTTGCGGATTTTCAACGATCTGGTTGGCCATGTGCCGTTTCCCCTGAATTGGTCCCGCCCCAATAAGCGAGGTCGCGCGTAACCTCAAGCACTTGAGGTGTCGCAGGGTTCACTTGCCTCTGATAGCACGTTCATCATTGACTTGACGGGCGAATTGCGCGCCAATCGGGAGGGAATGCAAATCACCATCCGGGGCCGCCCATGTTCAAGAAAACCTTCCGCGTTTTTGTTTTCTGGACCGCCGTTCTGGCTGTGCTGATCTACACGATCAAACAATTTCCGGACCGCTCGGTCGAGGCCGAGACCGCCTATCTCAGGGGGGATTATGTGCTGGCACAGAAGTTCTGGCGCAAGATGGCCAGGCTGGGGGACGCCACCGCGCAATATAATCTCGGCGCGCTTTATGCCACCGGTAACGGCGTCGACGTGGACGAGGAAAAGGCCCATAAATGGTTCCTGACCGCCGCCAAAAACGGCAACGCGGCGGCAAAATTCGAGGTCGGGAAAACCTTTGAAACCGGCGCAGGTGTGGCCCCGTCCGCCGCGACCGGCCTGAAATGGATCATCGCCAGCGCCGAAGACGGCTATGCGCCGGCGCAGGTTGATCTTGGCCTTAAATACCTGAACGGAACCGGGGTTGAAAAAGACCTTGCGGCGGCGAATTTCTGGCTGGCGCGGGCGGCCGGATCAGGGGGGGATCCACCAATCCAAATCCTCAAGAGCGATGCAACACCTTAGCGTCAGCGGGCAAGTTGGAATTGGAGCGGGCGACGGGAATCGAACCCGTGTCATCAGCTTGGAAGGCTGAGGTCTTACCATTACACAACGCCCGCGTTGCCAATTTCGTCTATTTTACTGCCCGCGCCAGGTCAAGGGTCGGTTTCCGGCAAGGGGTGGGGTTCGGAGGCCCCGCGATTGCCCAGAAAATCACGCCAGCCCATACGGTCCGCGCGGCGATTATGTATATTTCGCATGGCGTTCAGGAAGCCGCCAAAGGTGGGCTTGGGCACCGCGATATTGCCCCGCCCGGCGCGGCGGCGCAGGATCTCGGCCTGCATCATCCGGCGCATCCAGGCCACCGCCCAGATATGGTTGAGCTTCATCACCGGATGAAACAGCCGCACCAGCGGGCGCAGTTGCGGGTGGTGAATATCGGTCATCCAGCGCAGTTGGATGTAGGATGTGCCGTTCTCGAACTTCTCAAGCCGCAGCTCGCCAAAACCGACAAAATCACCCGAAACCTCGATCCGCATCCATTCATTTGGGATCAGCTCCACAATGCTGGCGCGAAACAGAAAGCTGTAGGGCAGCCAACCCTTGGTGTAAAACCGCAAGGACAGGCCCAGCCCTTGGGCATCACCGCTCTCGATCACCTCATGACCCAGCAAAATGCGCGCGCACCACTTGTTGTAAGCGGCAGTATCAAACACGATTTCGCTGATTTCCTCGGGGTGGGCGTTGAGCTGCCAGTGATGCGAAACGTCAAACTCGGGCTGACCGGGTGCGGGTGATTTATTGGTCATGTACCCGCGATGTCCTGCTTGGTCGTTAGGCGTCCGGCTCGTTCCGGCCCCGTGTAGGCTAACCCCTTGGCCACCCCGCCGACAATCCGCCGAATTGAAACAGCGCGCAAATCTCCGCCAAATGTGACATCTGTGCCGAACGCTTGCAGAACTGCCAGAAAAGCATATTCTGCCCTGAAACGCGGGCCAATGCCCGAGCGGACTTCGCAAAGGAACGCCCATGGGCAACATGATTTTTATCCTCAACGGCCCGAACCTGAACCTTCTGGGCAAGCGCGAGCCCGAGGTTTACGGCCATGCAACGCTGGCCGATGTCGAGACGGCCTGTCAGGGCATTGCGGCTGAAACCGGCCTTGAAATCCGCATGTTGCAATCCAATCACGAGGGTGAACTTATCGACTGGATCCACGAAGCGCGTGAAAAAGCCGCTGGCATCATCATCAATCCGGCGGCGTTCAGCCACACCTCCGTGGCCATCCTTGACGCGCTCAACACATTTGAGGGGCCGGTGATCGAGGTTCACATCTCCAACATCCACAAACGCGAGGAATTTCGCCATCATTCCTATGTGTCAGCACGCGCCGAGGGTGTGATCGCCGGTTGCGGCGTGGACGGCTACGGGCTGGCGCTGCGCCATCTCGGGCAAGTGCTGAAATAGCGACGGATCATCCCGAATTTCGTTTCAGCACAGCGGCGAGGTGTTCTGAGGGACCGAGGATCAAGAAGGTGTTTTGTGAAATGACAGGAGGAGCGTTAGGGGCCGCTGCACGGCTTTTTGCGGCTGTTCCCGCAGGCGGAGTTCCAACAGATCGAGCGCGCAGGGCATTGGCTGCACGCCGAGAAGCCGAGGGAGTTTGAGGCGGAAGTGCGGGCGTTTTTAGGGGGTTAGATGCGTACACAGGCTGTGCACAATGCGTACACAACCTGTACATATGATTTGCAGAGGGTTTTTCCGGGTTTTGGGTGGTGGCTCGGTTGGGTGGGCTTCAGCA
>JAADIC010000199.1:0-1727 GCA_013151535.1 Alphaproteobacteria bacterium
TGCCCGAGCCGGGTGAGCCAACCATCAGCAGGTGATGACGCCCGGCAGCGGCGATTTCCAGCGCCCGTTTGGCGCGTTCCTGGCCTTTGACATCGCGCAGATCGCGCATGCTTTTTACGGTTTCCACTTCGCCGGGTTCGGCAGGGGCAATGACGGCGCGGCCATTGAAATGGTTGATGCAATCGAGCAGGGTTTCAGGCGCGATGACTTCAACCATACCGACCCAGGCGGCCTCAGCCCCGCAGGCTTTTGGGCAGACAAGTTTGCAGTTTTCCTCGGCGGCGGTGACGGCGGCGGGCAACGCACCGATCACTTGAACGAGGGATCCATCAAGCGACAATTCACCAAGGGCAACAACCCGGGCCATTTCATCCGCCGGCAGGATATCAAGCGCCGCGAGCAGCGCCAATGCGATCGGTAAATCGAAATGCGAGCCTTCTTTTGGCAGGTCGGCGGGCGACATATTGATGGTGATTTTCCTGGCGGGCAGGGCGATGGACATGGCTGTCAGGGCCGCGCGCACCCGTTCGCGGGCCTCCGAAACCGCCTTGTCGGGCAATCCCACGATGGCAAAGGCCGGCAGGCCGGGGGTCACGGCGCATTGCACCTCAACCAGCCGCGCATCAACGCCCTGAAACGCCACCGTATAGGTTTTGGCAACCATTTTGCACCTTTCGTTAACCCTTGATTCAAAGGGTTAACGAAACATGGTTTATTTTTGGTAAATGTTAACGAAATTCAGCACCGCCATGGGATCGGCCTCTGCCCTTCACGCCAGATAATTGACGCCACGAATACGCCAGTCGGGGTTCAGAAACTCCAGCCGCGTCACCGACAGGTTGTCGATGGTGAAGGACATCGCCGAGACCGAGGTCATTTTACCAGCCCGTTGAAGCTGGGTGATGATGACGCCCACATGGGCCACGGCGATGATATCGCGCGTTGGATGCGCCGCCATGATTTCGAGTGTGGCGCGCTCGACACGCGTCGCCACCTGTTGCCAGCTTTCGCCATTTGGTGGTGTGGCGGTGGCGGGGTCTGTCCAGAAGGCGCGCGCCAGGTCAGGGTCGGTTTTGGCGATGTCGCGAAATTCGCGGGTTTCCCAATCGCCAAAATCCATTTCGCGCAAGGCGGGCCTGTTTGCCAGCCGATGACGGGTGCTGGTGATGGCATCCGCCGTGGCACTGGCGCGCACAAGATCGGACGAAACCACCAGCGCGCGCTCTGGCAAATAGGCCGCAAGCCGTGCCAGCGCCGCTTTGTCACTCAGGTCCGCAGGCAAATCCGTGCGCCCGACAAAGCCCTTGGCATGGGTCGGGCCGTGGCGTACCCACCACCAACCGGTCATGGCGCAGCCTTGGGAATGTCACCCTTTAGGGCAAGCGGCAGGCCCGACATCACCGCCACAACCAGATCGGCGCGCCGGGCAATGTGTTGGTTCAGGCGGCCTTGATGGGATTGAAACCGCCGCGCCAGCGCATTGTCCGGCACCACGCTTTGGCCAACTTCGTTGGTGACCATGACGATGCGCGCGGCGCAGGTGTCGAGCCGCGTCAACAGCGCATCAACCAGCGGTTCCACGTCGTTCTCGGCCAGCAGGTTGTTGGACAGCCACATGGTCAAACAATCGATCAGGATGATGCCGTCGCGCGCATATTTCAGGGGCGCAAGCAGATCAAGCGGGGCCTCGATCAGGTGCCAGTCGCTGCCCCGCCCGGCCTGATGTT
>JAADIC010000199.1:1794-13051 GCA_013151535.1 Alphaproteobacteria bacterium
AAGGCCCGACTGGCGCACAAACCCCTCGGCCCAGGCAGATTTGCCCGAGGCCGCGCCGCCGGTCACCAGTGTCAGCTTTGGAAAGGGTTGCATCACGTCATTCGCCTTTGTCTGCGGAATTCGTAGCAGTGCCCGTGCGCAAGAAAAAGCCCCGATGCACAAAAGGGTGATTTTCTCGGGCGTAATTTCGGCTATTGTGACCACATGAAAATATTTGCCACAGCTTTGCTGATCCTGACGGCTGCCAGCGCCAATGCGGCGGAAATCGGCCCCCCTGCGCTTGAAACCCTGCCCCGCGCCGATGTGGTTATTCTGGGCGAGGTGCATGACAACCCGGTGCAGCATCAAAACCAGGCCCGCGCGGTGGCCGCATTGAAACCGGCGGCTTTGGTGTTTGAAATGCTGACGCGCAGGCTGGCAAAGCCACCGCCGAAAACCGGCGCGACGAGCAGCGCCTGTTCACCGCCCTTGGCTGGGAAGGCAGCGGCTGGCCGGATTTTTCGATGTATTATCCGATTTTTGCCGCCGCACCGGATGCGCGGATTTTTGGCGCAGCACTTGATCGAAAAACCGTGCGCCGTGCGGTAAAAGAAGGCGCGGCGGCGGTTTATGGCGACGATGCGGCGCGGTTTGAGCTGGATCAACCCTTGCCCGAAGCCGAGCGTATTTTGCGCGAGCAGGGCCAGATGGAGGCCCATTGCAACGCGCTGCCCGAAAGCCTTGTCAGCGGCATGGTCGAGGCGCAACGTCTGCGCGACGCAAGTTTCGCCGCGACGGTTCTTGCGGCGCGCGCGCAAACGGGCGGGCTGGTGGTTGTTATCACCGGCAATGGCCATGCGCGCAGCGATTGGGGGATACCGGCAGCGCTGAAACGCGCGGCACCTGGCCTGAACGTGCTGACCATCGGCCAGTTCGAGATCGCTCCTTGGGAAAGTGGCATCCCGTTTGACCTTTATCTTCTGACCGAGGCGGCTGAGCGTGAAGATCCCTGCGCGGCCTTCAATTAACAGCGGTCTTCTTGCCTTGCCGGAACGGCGCGCCTAGATTGATCGCAACAAAAACCGAATAGGTGACATATGCTAGAAGGCAAACGGATATTGCTGATCGTCAGCGGCGGCATTGCAGCGTTCAAATCGCTCGATCTGATCCGCCGCTTGCGCGAGCGCGGGGCGGAGGTGACGCCGGTTCTGACCCGCGCGGCTGAGCAGTTTGTGACGCCGCTGTCAGCCTCGGCCCTCGCCGCCAACAAGGTTTACCGCGATCTGTTTGATCTGACGGACGAGGCCGAAATGGGCCATATCGAATTGTCGCGCGCCGCCGATCTGGTGGTGGTTGCCCCCGCAACAGCGAATTTGCTGGCGAAGATGGCGCATGGTTTGGCGAGCGATCTGGCCTCGACCCTGCTTTTGGCCACTGACAAGCGGGTGCTGGTTGCGCCTGCAATGAATGTGCGCATGTGGGAACACGCCGCGACTAAGCGCAATATTGCGACTTTGCGAGGCGATGGTGTGCTGTTTATCGGCCCGGATGAGGGCGATATGGCCTGCGGTGAATACGGCCCGGGCCGGATGGCGGAACCCATGGCGATTGTCGATGCGATTTCGGCGGCTCTGATGGACGGCCCGCTCAAGGGCAAGCGGGTGCTTGTGACCTCGGGGCCGACGCATGAGCCGATTGATCCCGTGCGCTATATCGCCAACCGCTCGTCGGGCGCGCAGGGCAGCGCGATTGCCCGCGCTCTGGCGGCATTGGGGGCTGAAGTTGTGTTTATCACCGGGCCTGCAAGTGTGGCGCGGCCCATGGGCGTGCGGGTTGTCGAGGTTGAGACCGCAACCGAAATGGCAGCGGCGGTCGATGCGGCTTTGCCGGTGGATGCGGCGATTTTTGCGGCGGCGGTTGCGGATTGGCGCATGGTTTCGGCCCCAGCCTCCAAGATCAAGAAGGATGGCAAGGGCAGCTTGCCAGCGCTGGAATTTGCCGAGAACCGCGATATTCTGGCCAGTGTGGCGCAGCTTGAAAACGGGCGGCCGCACCTAGTGGTCGGCTTTGCGGCGGAAACCGACGATGTGATCGAAAACGCCACCGCCAAGCGGCTGCGCAAGGGCTGCGACTGGATACTGGCCAATGATGTCAGCCCTGAAACCGGCATCATGGGCGGCCCAGAAAACGCGGTGACCCTGATTAGCGAGGCGGGGGCCGAAAGCTGGCCGCGCATGGGCAAAGATCAGGTGGCGGCGAAGCTGGCGGCGAAAATCGCCGGGGTTTTGGCATGAGACCGGTGATCGCGGTTGCCTATGTAAAGGGCGCTGATACGGGCGTGCCCTTGCCGGAATACACCACCGAAGGGGCGGCGGGCGCTGATATCCGCGCCAATCTTGCGGTCAAGGATCGCGCGGACGGGCTGGTGCTTGCCCCCGGCGCGCGCGCGTTGGTGCCGACCGGATTGCGGCTGGCCATTCCCGCCGGGTTCGAGGTGCAGGTACGGCCTCGCTCCGGCCTTGCGCTGAAACACGGGGTCACGCTGGTGAATGCGCCGGGCACGATTGACAGCGATTATCGCGGCCCTTTGGGGGTGATTTTGATTAACCTTGGCGACAAGGATTTCACGGTTGCACACGGCGAGAGGATCGCCCAACTGGTGGTCGCGCCGGTGGTGCAGGCTGGATTTGAGGCGCGCCAAACGCTGGATGATACGGCGCGCGGCCAAGGCGGGTTCGGCTCGACCGGGCGGGGCTGATATGGCGTTGGTTCTGTTGATCGCGGTCGGGCTGCTGGTATCGGGGTATTTCATGGGGGCCTCGCGCATTGTGCAGGGCAGCCTTCTGACTGTGCTGTTCGGCGCGGTTCTGGCGGTGCAGATCGGCCTGCCTGCGGGCCATCCGTTGCGCGAGGCGACGGGTGGGTCATTGCGGGCCTGGCTGATTTTCGCCGTCGTTGTCGGCCTCGCTGCGGCGTATACTCTTGTTCTGAAACACTTAAAGTCGCGAGCAATCAAACCGGACGCGCCGCAACAGGACGGCCCATTTTCGGATGCGGAGCTGGAACGCTACGCCCGCCACATCGTGATGCGCGAGATCGGCGGCGCGGGCCAGCAGCGCCTGAAGGCGGCGCGGGTTTTGGTAATCGGGGCTGGCGGCCTTGGCTCGCCTGCACTTTTGTATCTGGCGGCGGCGGGGGTTGGCACGATCGGCGTGGTTGATGACGATACGGTCAGCCTGTCCAACATGCAGCGCCAGATCCTGCACGCCATGGACCGGATCGGCATGGCCAAGGTGTTCTCGGCCCAGCAGGGAATTGCCGCGATCAACCCGCATGTCGAGGTTTTGCCTTATAATCGGCGGCTGGATGCTGGCAACGCCCATGACCTGTTTGAGGGCTTCGATCTGGTGCTTGATGGCTCGGATAATTTCGCCACCCGCCATCTGGTCAACGAAACCTGCGTGGCGCTGGGCGTGCCGTTGATTTCCGCCGCCATCACCCAATGGGAGGGGCAGATCAGCCTCTATCATCCGGCATCTGGCGCGCCGTGTTATGCCTGCATCTTTCCCGAAATCCCCGCCGAGGGGTTGGCTCCAAGCTGTGCCGAGGCTGGCGTCATGGGGGCGCTGCCCGGTGTGGTTGGTTCAATGATGGCGGTCGAGGCGATCAAGCATATCACGGGCGCGGGACCGACTTTGAAGGGTGAATTGCTGATTTACGACGCGCTTTACGGCGAAAGCCGCAAGATGCGGATGGAACGGCGGGATGGGTGTAAGGTTTGTGGTTCAACATAAAGTCGAGCAGATTACGGCAGCATATCCTGCACGACTTTCGGGTTCTGCGCTATCAGGGCCAACAGCACATGCGCCGGACCCGATGGCCGCCGCCGCCCATGTTCCCAGTTCAACAGCGTGCCTTTTGCCACGCCGATACTTTGTGCAAACTCTGCCTGTGACAGGCCGGTCTTCCGGCGAATTTTTGCGATGTCAACATCAGGCACGATAATTTTATGGACCAGCGCATCGCCTTTGTCACCGTCGGCAAATGCCAGCGCCTCGGTCAGGCCTTTGGTGATACTGTTAAAAGCGCTCATTTTCGTTCTCCGTATTTGGCGATCAGCTTTTTGCTTAACGCCACCGCCGCTTTGCTTTCCTGCTGGCTCAGATTGCTTTTCTCGTTCTTGGCAAAAACCGTGACCAGAAAAACAGGCATATCCACCCCCCGAAAACATATACAACCCGGTAGCCACCACTCTTGCCTTGTCCCCGCCGTGGAACCCGAACCTTGCGTAGACCGCCACCCAGAGAGACACCCGCCAGCGGATATTGAGCCACATAGTCCACCACGGAACGTTGCTCCACAAGCGACATGATTGCACTGGCGCGTCGCAGGAATTCCGGCAGTTCAACAACTGTCTGCAAGGATGTCATTTGGTTGTATATACGTCATAGGCTTATACGTCAATGGCGTACTTACCTCACAACATCGCAGGCACAACCTGATCCGGCGGGCGATGCCCATCCGCAAACGTCTTGATGTTGATGATAACCTTTTCGCCCATCTCCAGCCGCCCCTCGGTGGTGGCTGAGCCCATATGTGGCAGCAGCATCACGTTATCAAGGCCGCGCAGGCGGGGGTTGATCTGGTGTCCTTTCTCAAACACGTCCAGCCCTGCACCGGCCAACTCACCGGCGCGCAACATGCGGGTGAAGGCGTTTTCATCAATCACTTCGCCGCGCGAGGTGTTGACGACAAAGGCCGTGGGTTTAAGCAGTTTCAACCGCCTTGCGTTCAGCAAATGAAAGGTCGAGGGCGTGTGCGGGCAGTTGATCGACAGGATATCGACGCGGGCAAGCATCTGATCGAGGCTTTCCCAATAGGTCGCCTCCAACTCGGCCTCGGTATCGGAATGCACCCGTTTGCGGTTGTGGTAATGGATCTGTACCCCGAACGGCTTGGCGCGCCGGGCCACGGCAGTGCCGATCCGCCCCATGCCCAGAATGCCCAGCCGTTTGCCACCAAGGCGTGACCCCAGCAGGGCCGAGGGCGACCAGCCCGTCCAGTCACCGGATTGCATCAGGTTGGAGCCCTCTTTGAACCGCCGCATCACCGTCAGCATCAGGGCCATGGTCATGTCAGCGGTGTCATCGGTCAGCACGCCCGGCGTGTTGGAGACCAGAATACCGCGCTGTCGTGCAGTCTGCACGTCGATATGGTCAAAGCCCGAGCCGTAATTGGCGATCAGGCGCAAGCGATCCCCGGCCTGCGCCAGAATGCGCGCGTCAATCGTGTCGTTCAGTGTCGGCACCAGCACATCGGCGCGCTGCATGGCGGCGACCAGTTGATCGGGGCTGAACGGCTTGTCGAGCTCGTTCAACTCGACGTTAAAAAGTTCGGTCAGGCGGGTTTCCACAGCTTCGGGCAACCGTCGCGTAACAACAACACTTAGCTTACTTCCGGGCATCTGGTGTTTTCTCCCACTGGATTTTACCTGTTTATAATGGCAAAGATCACCCCAAAGGGGCAAGGTGTAAACCACCTCAAGACCCCTGAAAATTGAGCGATAAACGGGTTGGGCGGTTCCATGAACACCATTCTCAAACATACCTTGCTGGTTGTGGCGCTGGCATTTGCGCCAAACGCGCTGACAGGCACCGAGATCAAATCGCGTGGCTCGGTCACCAACCTGCCCTTGCCGCGCTTTGTGTCGCTGAAATCCGACAAGGGCAATGTGCGGCGCGGCCCCAGCCTGACCCAGCGTATCGACTGGGTGTTCAAGCGCGAGGATATGCCGCTGGAGATCATCGCCGAATACGGCAATTGGCGGCGCGTGCGCGATATCGACGGGGCGGGCGGCTGGATGCATTATGCGTTGTTGTCCGGCGTGCGCACGGTGATCGTGCTGAAGGATTTCACCCCCTTGCGGATCACCCCGGTGATCGGGGCCGATCCCAACGCCTATGCCGAGCAGGGGGTGGTGGCATTTTTGGGCAAATGCCTGCCGGACTGGTGCAAGATTTCCGCCGGTGGTGAAAGCGGCTGGGCGCTGAAATCCGAGATTTGGGGTGTGACGCCGGATGAGGTGCGGGAGTAGGGAAGGGCCGGAAAACCGCGCAATATGTCCCCTGACACAGCGCGCCCTTCCGACCCTCAGCCCCCACCACACGGCCCTGGAAATCTATCCCAAGGCTCGCGGATTCTGTGCGCGTGTGCTTGTAGGCAAAGCAATCCTTTCAGGGACACTAGCCGCAAAACGCGGTGCCGGGAAAGCAGATGCTTTCAGAACCTGAAAATCTCCGCCTTTTGCAAGTGCGATGTCTTCAAATTGCCACAATTCATTCAGTTGCGGGCAAGGCGTTGATTTCACCACTAAATAGTGACTGGGTTGTGCGTGAATTGCCAGGGTATCGGAAACAATCGCATCGCTTGGCCTAAGCCGATTCGTCCAGCCCGCGCCCCTTCAGCAACGCCTCGACCCCCGGCATTTTACCGCGAAAGGCGGTATAAAGCGCGTCGGCCTCCTTTGAGCCGCCCGCGCTATAGATGTGACGCTCCAGCCGGGCCGCCAATTCAGGGTCAAATGCATTGCCTGCCTCTTCAAAGGCCTCAAACGCGTCCGCGTCCATCACTTCGGACCACATATAACTGTAATAACCACTGGAATAACCGTCACCCGCGAACACATGTGCGAAATGCGGCGTGGCGTGGCGCATGCGAATGGCGTGAGGCATGCCGAGGCGCGCCAGGGTTTCGGCCTGCTTGGCCATCGGGTCCGCAGGGGCCACGCCCGCGTGAAAATCCAGATCGACCAACGCGCTGGCGGTATATTCGACCGTGGCAAACCCCTGATCGAAATTGCGCGCTGCCAGCAGGCGCTCCAGCAGGTCTTGCGGGATGTTTACCCCGGTTTGGGCATGGGTGGCGAATTCCTGCAACACCTCGGGCACGGTTAACCAATGCTCGAAAAGCTGGCTCGGCAGTTCAACAAAATCACGCGCCACCGAGGTTCCGGCGATCATCTGATAAGTCACATCCGACAGCATCGAATGCAGCGCGTGGCCAAACTCGTGAAACAGGGTATGGGCGTCGTCAAAAGTCAGCAAGCTGGGCTGGCCCTCGGGTGCTTTGGCAAAATTGCAGACATTGACCGTGATCGGGCGCACCTCGCCGTCCAGTCGCGACTGGCTGCGAAACCGCGAGCACCACGCGCCGGAGCGTTTGGCGGGCCGCGCGAAATAATCGCCGATGAACACCGCCAGATGTTTGCCATCCTTGCGAACTTCCCAAGCGCGGGCATCCGCGTGGTAAAGCGGGACATCAAGCGCGTGAAAAGTCAGCCCGAACAGGCGGTTGGCGCAGTCAAAAGCCGCATCAATCATCCGGTTTAGCTGGAAATAGGGTTTCAGTTCGGCCTCGTTAAGATCATGCTCGGCCAAGCGGCGTTTGGCGGCATAATGGCGCCAATCCCATGGCTCCAGATCGCCGTTCACGCCCTCGCTATGCATCATATCGGTCAGGATTTCCGCATCCCGATCCGCCTGCGCCTTGGCCGGTTTCCAGACCGCCATCAGCAAATCACGCACCGCTTCCGGGGTTTTGGCCATCTCCGGGGCCAGTTTGAAATCGGCAAAACTGGCATATCCCAGCAAATGCGCCCGGATCTCGCGCAGGGCCAAAGTCTCTGTCACAATCGCCAGATTGTCAGTATCGCCACCGTTTTCGCCGCGCGCCCCCCACGCCAGATAAGCCTTCTCGCGCAGATCGCGGCGGCTGGAAAACTGCAGAAACGGCACGATCAACGAGCGTGACAGGGTGATCGCATAACCGCCTTTGTCGCGTTCTTTCGCCGCTTGCGCGGCAGCGTCGCGCAGGAAATCGGGCAGGCCGTCCAGATCACCCTTGCCAAGCTGCATGAACCAGTCGCGTTCATCCGCCAGAAGGTTCTGGGTGAACGCCGTGCCAAGCACCGCCAACCGTTTTGTGACCTTAGCCAGACGGGTGCGGTCCTCGCCCTTCAGCGCGGCCCCGGCGCGCAGGAACATGCGGTGATAAAGCTCAAGAACGCGGGATTGTTCGGCTGTCAGCCCCAGCGTGTCTTTGTTTTGAAACAGCTTATCCACCCGCGCAAACAGCGCCGCATTCATCATGGTTTCAGAATGCAGGTCAGCAAATTTCGGCGACAGATCGCGCTGCAATTCTTCCAGCGCCGGGTTTGAATTGGCCCCCGTCAGGTTGAAAAACACCCCGGCGACCCGATCCATCAGGGCATCGGCGCGCTCCAGCGCCTCGATCGTATTGGCGAAACCGGGGGTTGCGGGATCCTCGGCAATGGCCTTGACGGCGGCGCGCGATTGTCTGAACGCTTGGTCGAAGGCCGGGGCGAAATGATCGTCTGTGATCCGCACGAAGGGTGGAATTTCAAACCGCGTGGTCCAGTTTTCAAGCAAGGGATTGCGCATCAAATACTCCTGTTCTTTGGCCGACATTAGGGCGTTGGCACAGGGTTGGCCAGCCGCGAAAAGGCGCGCTCTCCCGACCGTTTCACGCCCATCGGCGGATTTCGGCACAGGTGGATTTCAAGCCCAAGAATCGACACATTCCGCGTGCAAAACCACCTGCGTAACGATCAACCAAAGGACATGAAAATGAAACCCGTTCTGATACCCGCCTTGTTCGCTGCACTGGTATCGTCGCCGCTTTTGGCGCAGGAAACAACGGACGATCTGTTCGCCCAGTGGGATCTGAACGCTGACGGTTCGATCTCCGAGCTTGAGGCGCGCGCCACGCTGACCAGCATCTTTTCGACATTTGACACCAATCTTGATGGCTATCTCGATGATGTGGACGACGTTGCCGACGATCAGGAAGACGTGGTGGAAGAGGGCGAAGTGGCGATGGATTTTGATGATCCCGATGGCGATGGCCGCGTGTCGATGCTGGAATTCGTTGATCGCGCTTCGGACTGGATGGCGTTGATGGACCGTGACAGCGACGGCGTGATTACAGCCGCCGATTTCGCCAGCTAGAGCAAATCCAATCCAATTGAATTCACCCACCGGCCCGAACGCGTTTGGAAAACAAACACTGCCTCGGGCCGGTGGGCGAATATCCGAATCCAAATAGATTGGTTTCGCTCTAAATACGTTTTTGCAAGACTATCTGGGCCGCATGTCGTTTTTGCATGCGGCCTTGTCGAGTCTTTCTTCCCCTCTAAGGATTTTTCCTGCAATTTGTGGCAGGATCAAAACTTGAAGGGTTCGGGACATGAAAACGCATGTAAAAGCCTGTATCGTTGGCGGCGGCGCGGTCGGGGCGGGCATCGCCTATCATCTGGCGAAGGCCGGTTGGCAGGACGTTGTTCTGCTGGAGCGGGACGAGCTGACATCCGGCTCCACCTGGCACGCGGCGGGTTTGCTGCCGCTTTTCAACATGTCCTACGCCACGACCCATATTCATGATTATTCGGTCAAGTTTTATAAGGAACTCGAGGCGGAAACCGGCCTCAATGCCGGATTTTCCGTGGTCGGCAACCTGCGCATGGCCCAGAGTGATGCGCGCATGGATGAATACATGCTCTACGGTACGACCGCTGAATCCGTGGGCATCCCGTTCGAGAAACTGACCCCGAGCCAGATCAAAGACCGCTGGCCGCTGATCCGCACCGATGATCTGAAAGGCGCGATTTTTCACCCGACCGATGGCTATATCAACCCCGCCGATGTGACCCAGGCCATGGCCAAGGGCGCGCGTCAGCGTGGCGTCGAGATTTATCGCAAGATGCAGGTCGACAGTTACGACTGGACTGGCAGCGAGTGGATCGTACGCGGCCATATCATGATCGAAAAGGGCGGCAATCTGGTTGCGGGTGAAGAAACCTTCGAAATTCATGCCGAACATGTGGTGACCGCCACCGGCAACCACGCCCAGCGCACCGCCAGAATGCTGGGCATCAAAATTCCGGCCATTCCGGTCGAGCATCAGTTCATCGTCATGGACGAAGACCCGATGCTAAAGGAATTTCGCAAGAACAACCCCGAGCACCCCGTCATTCGTGACGCTGATGCGCAAAGCTATGTGCGCGAGGAACGCGGCGGCTGGATTTTGGGGGTATACGAAAAAGGCGCGCCTGCGCGGTTTGAGTTTGGCGTGCCGGACAGCTTCCGCGCCGACTTGTTCCCACTGGCGCTGGAGCGGATCGAAGAGCAATACATGGCGATGATCCACCGCATTCCGTCTTGCGAGGAAAGCGGGCTGAAAGACGATTTCAACGGCCCGATCTGTTACACGCCCGACGGCAATCCGCTGGTCGGCCCGGCCCCCGGTTTGCGCAATATGTGGCTGGCCGAGGGGTTCAGCTTTGGCATCACGGCGGCGGGTGGTGTTGGTTATTACATGGCGCAGATGATGGTCGAGGGCGAGGCCGAGATTGACATGGCGTCACTTGATCCCAAGCGCTACGGCGGTTGGATGACCACCGAATATGGTGCGCGCAAGAACGAAGAATGTTACGACCACGTCTATATCCTGCACCACCCGGACGAAGAACGCCCGGCCTGTCGGCCCCTGCGCACATCCCCCGCCTACGGGCGCCAAAAAGCGGCGGGAGCGCAGTTTGGCTTTGTGAACGGCTGGGAACGGCCAAACTATTTCGGCCCTAAGGATGCGCCCGACAGTTTTGACCACGACGCACGGTCTTTCCGGCGCGGCGGCTGGTGGCAATACGCGGTGGACGAAGCCCGTGCCATCCGTGAAGGCGTCGGCCTGATCGACGCCACCGCCTTCACCAAGCACATGGTCAAAGGCCCCGGCGCAACCGCGTTTCTGGATTGGTTCACCTGCAACAAACTGCCCAGCATTGGCCGCATCAACCTGACCTATGCATTGACGGCGGCGGGAACCACACGCACGGAATACACCATCGTCAGGAACGGCGAGAACAGCTATTACCTTGTATCCGCAGGCGCATGGACAGCTTACGACGCCGATTTTCTGCGCAAAGCAGCCCAAGATAAGGCCGATGAATTCGGGTATATCGAAATTCAGGATGTAACCTCGCAATGGGGGGTTTTCGCCATCGGCGGGCCGAAATCCCGCGCGGTGCTGCGCGATATTATCGAGGATGGTGACCCGGATACTGTCTTGTCCAACAAACGCTTCCCATGGCTGACCGCGCGCCAGATCGAACTTGGCATGTGCCCGGTAAACGCCATTCGCGTGGCCTATACCGGCGAGCTGGGCTGGGAATTGCACCACCCGATCGAGATGCAGAATTACCTTT
>JAADIC010000342.1 GCA_013151535.1 Alphaproteobacteria bacterium
GGGCAAAACTGCTGGACTCACCGCTCGCGCCTGCCTATAAATGAACAAGCGTTCAATTAAATCGGGAGACCGCCCATGTTCACCGCCTCCATGAATTTCGCCTGTGGCGAGGATATCGAAGCCCTGCGTGACATGGTGCATCGCTGGGCGCAGGACCGCATCGCGCCGATTGCCGGCGAGATCGACACATCAAACCAATTTCCCATGGAACTGTGGCGTGAAATGGGGGGGCTGGGTTTGCTCGGCATCACGGTTGACGAAGAATATGGCGGCGTCAACATGGGCTATCTGGCGCATACCATCGCGGTCGAGGAAATCGCCCGGGCCAGTGCCAGTGTATCGCTGTCTTACGGGGCGCATTCCAACCTGTGCGTCAATCAAATCAGCCTGAACGGCACGCCGGAACAAAAAGCGAAATACCTGCCGAAACTGATCTCGGGCGAACATGTGGGGGCGCTGGCCATGTCCGAAGCCGGGGCTGGATCCGACGTGGTGTCCATGAAGCTGAGGGCGGAAAAGAAGAACGGCTATTACACCCTGAACGGCACCAAATACTGGATCACCAATGGCCCGGACGCCGACACTTTGGTGGTCTACGCCAAGACCGATCCTGCGGCCGGGCCGCGCGGCATGACCGCCTTTATCGTCGAAAAATCCATGAAGGGTTTCTCAACCTCTGAGCATTTTGATAAAATGGGCATGCGCGGCTCAAACACCGCCGAGCTGATTTTTGAAGATGTGGACGTGCCGTTTGAAAACGTGCTGGGCGAAGAAGGCAAAGGCGTCAACGTGCTGATGTCAGGCCTTGATTACGAGCGCGTGGTGCTGTCGGGCGGCTGTATCGGCCTGATGCATTCGGTGCTCGATCACATCATGCCCTACATGCACGAGCGCAAGCAATTCGGCCAGCGGATCGGTGATTTTCAACTGATGCAGGGCAAGATCGCGGATATCTACGCCGCCATGAACGCCTCGCGCGCCTATGTTTATGCGGTGGCCTCGGCCTGTGATCGGGGTCAGGTCACCCGCCAGGACGCCGCCGCCTGCGTGCTCTATTCCGCCGAACGCGCGATGGAGGCAGCGGTGCAGGGCGTGCAGGCCATGGGCGGGGCGGGTTACATGAATGACAGCCCAGTTTCGCGCATCATGCGCGACGCCAAACTGATGGAGATCGGCGCAGGCACCTCTGAGATCCGCCGCATGCTGATCGGGCGCGAATTGATGAAGGTGACGGGGTGAGCCTAGCGCAAACCGATTTTGCGGCGGCCCTGCCTGAGGGTTTTTTCAGCCGCAGCGGCAAGAACCTCATCCATCCACTGGTTGATGGAGCGCACCGAGCAAGCCGCCGCTTCCGAAATCAACCTGTGATGGTCTGGTGTTGTGCGAAAGGCCAGCTTGCCGGAATACGGCTTGTCCGGCGTGACACCATCTTCGGCGCAAAAGGCGAGATATTCGTCCACACTGTCGTGATAGGCCTGTTCCAGTTCATCCACGGATGCGCCCGCAAAGTGTACCACATCGCGAATACCTTCGACTGTTCCGTGGAAAAGGCGATCATCCGCTTCAAACCAAATCGACGCTGCGTATCCCTTATACGGTTTCATGGCCCATTTTCCGCCCTGTTCAGAAACTGCCGAAGGCTCTTGACCGCACCTTTGTCAGTTTCGGGTTTCGGATGCGGACGGTGGAAAACCGCCCTTACCCCATTCAATTCAATCAGCACCCTGGATCCGGCCCGTTCCCGAACTGATCCGCCCAGCGCAATGATTAACGCCTCAATATCTCCCCAGCGAATTGTTCCACTGGTTGGTCGCGCGAACAATGCTGTGAAAGTTCGTTTGTGTTTGGCCTGCATAAGAGCATTTCCTGAAGAAAAGTTTGGTATTTGTGAACATAAGAGTTCCTTTCATACAATTCATTTTCATTTGGTGCTCTTCGTGATGGCTTATTTAGTATCAATAAGTGATACTGTCAAGATGCTCAAAAAGGCCAACACGGAAAACTTGGACAACACCCACCACATAGCCGCTTAAAAAGGACTACTCCGATGACCCTCCGATTAATTATTCTTTTCGCCTTCACCCTGTTTGCAGTTCCCGCCCAAGCGCAGGAGTTGAATTTCAACATCCAAAAAACCGCAATCTGTCTGGACACGTCCGAAACCGAGGCGCAGCGCAAGGTCTGTATCGGCGAGGCGGCCAGTGCCTGTATGGAGGCAACCCCGGGCGGGTTTTCCACGCTCGGTATGAACGGCTGTATGGATCGTGAGGTTGCATGGTGGGACGGACAGTTGAACGCCGCCTATACATCGCTGATGACGCGCGAAAAAGCCGATGACGCGCAAAATGCGGCCGATGGTTACCCGGCCCCCAGCAAGGCCAAGGCCCTGCGCGCCATGCAGCGGGCATGGATCACTTATCGCGACACAACCTGCGCCTATTCCGCCTCGCAATTTGGCAACGGCACCGGGGCAGGCACGGCTTATGTCGGCTGCTTGTTGCAAATCACCGGCGAGCAGGCCCTGTTTCTGGAAGCAAGCAAACGTGACTATTGAAGCCATTTCAAGGAGCAATGGCCAGTGAAACTGACCTCCAAAATCCTGCCCGGCTCGGCCGAGTTCAAAGCCAATCAAGCGGCGCATGAGGCCCTTTTGGCGGAAATGAGCGATGCGGCGGCAATGGCGGCACAGGGCGGCAGCGAAAAATCCCGCGCCCGGCATTTGTCGCGCGGCAAGATGCTGCCGCGCGACCGTGTGGCCAACCTGCTCGATCCCGGCAGCCCGTTTCTGGAAATCGGTACCACTGCGGCGCATGATATGTATGGCGGGGCTGCCCCCGGTGCCGGTGTAATCTGCGGTATCGGGCGCGTGCACGGGCTTGAGGTGATGGTCATCTGCAATGATGCCACCGTGAAGGGCGGCACCTATTTCCCGATGACGGTGAAAAAGCACCTGCGCGCCCAGGAAATCGCCGAACAGAACCACCTGCCCTGCATTTACCTTGTCGACAGCGGCGGCGCCAACCTGCCCAATCAGGACGAGGTGTTTCCAGATCGCGACCATTTCGGGCGGATATTCTACAATCAGGCCAATATGTCGGCCAAAGGCATCCCGCAGATCGCGGTTGTGATGGGCTCGTGTACCGCTGGCGGCGCTTATGTGCCGGCCATGTCGGATGTGGCGATTATCGTGCGTGAGCAGGGCACGATCTTTCTGGCGGGGCCGCCTTTGGTCAAAGCCGCGTTGGGCGAAGTGGTTTCGGCCGAGGAGCTTGGTGGCGGTGACGTGCATACGCGCCTCTCTGGTGTCGCCGATTATCTGGCCGAGGATGACGCCCACGCGCTGGCCTTGGCGCGCCGCGCCGTGGCTGCGCTTAACCGGATTAAACCCGTGGGGCCGCTGCTGCAAAGCCCGGAAGAACCGCTTTATGACCCTGCTGAATTGTTCGGCGTGGTGCCGACTGATCTGCGCCAGCCTTATGACGTGCGCGAGGTGTTGGCGCGGCTGCTGGATGGCTCGCGTTTCGATGAATTCAAGCCCAGATTCGGCGAGACTTTGGTTTGCGGCTTTGCCCATATCAAGGGTTATCCCGTTGGTATCATTGGTAATAATGGTGTAATCTTCTCGGACAGCGCCGCCAAGGGGGCGCATTTCGTCGAGCTATGTTCGCAACGCAAAATCCCGCTGGTGTTCTTGCAAAACATCACCGGTTTCATGGTCGGCAAAAAGTCGGAAAACGAGGGCATCGCGCGCCACGGAGCCAAGATGGTGACGGCGGTGGCCAACACAAGCGTCCCCAAGATCACCATGGTGATCGGGGCCTCGAACGGGGCGGGAAATTACGGCATGGCCGGGCGCGCCTATAGCCCGCGCTTCCTGTGGACATGGCCAAATTCCAGCGTTGGTGTCATGGGCGGCGAGCAGGCGGCGGGGGTTCTGGCCTCGGTCAAACGCGACGGCATCGAGCGGAATGGCGGCACATGGACGCCCGACGAGGAGGCCGAATTCAAACGCCCGACGCTCAAGATGTTCGCCCGCCAAAGCCACCCGCTTTATGGCAGCGCAAGGCTGTGGGACGACGGCATCATCGACCCGCGTAAATCGCGCGAAGTGCTGGCCCTAAGCCTGAGCGCCGCGTTATGCGCCCCGATAGAGGAGACACGTTTCGGCGTGTTCCGGATGTAAGGTGATGATACCTTCAGCGCGGGTATTCCTGCGGCAAAAAGGGTAAACGAAATGATGAACAAGAAGCGGGAGTCGCTGTTATGACAAAGCGCAAAATGCCAGAGGAGGGCAGGTTTGAGACCCGTGGCGTGGATCGCGCCACAGGGGCGAACTGGGTCTATGTCACGCGATCTATGGCACATAACCACCCGCAGGGGCGGCTCAATTTGGCACTCTATGCGATCATCCTGTGGTTTCTTATATCGGCAGGGACCAAAATTTATCTGATAGTTGGTTTTGGTTTTTCGCCCTGGGGCGGGCTGGTCGCGATACTACCGTTTTTTACCGCCCTATTGCTTTTCATGCGCGCCCCGGTGTCGATTGCTCTGACCATAGTGCAACTGGCAATTGGGGTGCCGATGGCGTTGCAGAAATCGTCGTATCAATATGCGAACCTACAGTACATTGAGCTGGCTTTGCTTGCCATCGCCGTTGTTTACCTGCTCGAGGGTGATCGCCCCAATCTGATTTACCGACTGCGCTACCGCAGTTACAAAAACGTGGCAGAACCAGATGTTTGACAAAATCCTGATCGCAAATCGTGGCGAAATCGCCTGTCGGGTGATGGAAACCGCCCGCAATATGGGTGTGAAAACCGTGGCGGTGTATTCGGATGCGGATGCGGCCTCCAAGCATGTTTCGCTGGCGGATGAGGCCACGCATATCGGTGGCTCAAGCCCTGCTGACAGCTATTTGCAAGGCGCGCGGATCATTCAGGCGGCGCTGGATACCGGGGCCAAGGCGATCCATCCCGGCTATGGTTTTCTGTCGGAGAACCCCGAATTCGTTGACGCTGTGGTCGCGGCGGGGCTGGTGTTTATCGGCCCGTCAGCGGATGCGATCCGGGCCATGGGCCTTAAGGATGCCGCCAAAAAGCTGATGGAAAAGGCCGGCGTGCCGGTGGTTCCCGGCTATCACGGCGACAATCAGGACGACGAGCATCTGGCCGGTGCGGCGGACATGATCGGTTACCCGGTTCTTATCAAGGCTGTGGCCGGGGGTGGCGGCAAGGGCATGCGCCGTGTCGATGCGCCGGCGGAATTTTCCGACGCTCTGGCCTCGGCCCGCGCCGAAGCTAAGGCTGCCTTTGGCAATGATGACGTCTTGATCGAAAAATACATCCTTAGCCCGCGCCATATCGAAATGCAGGTTTTTGGCGATAATCACGGTGGTGCGGTGCATCTTTTTGAGCGCGATTGCTCGTTGCAACGTCGCCACCAGAAGGTGATCGAAGAGGCCCCGGCGCCGGGCATGACGCTTGAGATGCGCGCGGCTATGGGCGCGGCGGCGGTGCAGGCGGCCAGGGCAATTGGCTATAGTGGTGCGGGAACGATCGAGTTCATCGTCGATGCTACGGATGGTCTGCGCGTGGACCGGTTCTGGTTCATGGAGATGAACACCCGCCTGCAGGTTGAGCATCCGGTGACCGAAATGGTGACCGGTGTTGATCTGGTGGCGTGGCAGTTGCGGGTTGCGGCGGGTGAGGCTTTGCCGTTGGCGCAGAAAGATTTGCACATCACCGGCCACGCGTTTGAGGCGCGGCTTTACGCCGAGGACGTTGCCAAGGGCTTTCTGCCCGCCACCGGCACCCTGACCCATCTGCGCTTTCCCACAGGCGTGCGCGCCGATAGCGGGGTGCGGGCGGGTGACGAGATTTCGCCCTATTACGATCCTATGATTGCCAAGCTGGTGGTGCACGGGCCAACCCGCGACGTGGCTTTGGCCAAGCTGGAACAGGCGCTGGCGGGGACCGAGGTTGCGGGTTCTGTCACCAATCTCGATTTTCTGGCGGCGTTGACGCGGCAGCCGGATTTCGCCGCCGGGCGGGTTGATACCGGCCTGATCGAGCGCAATATCGAGGCGCTGGTAATGGTGCCCGAATTGACCGGCGGGATCAAGGCGCTGGCGGCGATTGCGGCGGTAGGGCTGGATCAGGCACGCGGTTGGGAGGTCGGGTTCACGATTTGGCAGCCGTTGTCGCAGGCCGTGGAAATCACACGCGGGGGCGAGGTGATTACGCTCGCAGTCACGACGATTACCGCCGGTCGTATTGAGGTCAGCGAGGGCGGAAGCGTGACTACGATTGAGCGCCGTGAAGGTGATTGGTGGATCAATGGGGCGAAATCTGGCGCTCATATGGTGGTCAACGAAAATACCGTCACTGTCTTTGCCGGACGAGCCTGGCATTTTAACAAGCTCGATCCGCTGGCGCGCGACGTGGGCCATTCGGGTGGCGGCAATCTGGTTGAGGCCCCGATGCCGGGGCTGCTTAAGGCGCTGTTTGTCAAGGTGGGCGATGTGGTCAAAGCCGGGGATCGGCTGGCCATTCTGGAGGCCATGAAGATGGAACACGCATTGGCCGCGCCGCGTGATGGCGTTGTGGCGGAATTGCTGGCGAGCGAAGGGGCGCAAGTTGAAAGCGGCGCGGCCCTGATCCGGCTTGAGGAGGACGAGGCTTGAGACGTCTGCATCACGGCTGGGAAAGTCGCTCAACCCGCAGCTTGGCGCTGCTTTACGAGATGGGGCTGGAGTTTGAGCTGGTCGTGCATTCCTTTCGCGCGCCGCTTTACAACGACGCGTACCGTCAACTCTCCCCTGCTGGGCGGGTTCCGGCGCTGGAAGATGGTGACGTGACCCTGTTTGAAACCGGCGCGATCACCGAATATCTGGTGGAAACCTATCCCGAAAGCCGCCTTGGCCGCCCGGTGGGGCATCCCGAGCATTGGCACTGGGTGCAATGGCTGCATTTTGCCGAAACCATCGGCCAACATCTGGCGACGCTGACGCAACATCATGTGGTTTTGCGCGAAGACTGGATGCGTTCGCCGACCGTGATGAAATATGAAACCATGCGGCTGGGGCGCACTCTGGGCGTGCTGGAGGCCGCGCTTGAGGGGCAGGACTACATGCTGGCCAGCGGCTTTTCGGCGATTGACACCAATATCGGCTATTCGGTTTATGGTGCGGCGCGGTTCGTGCGCCTTGACGCTCTGCCGAATGTAGCGGCCTATCTGGCACGCCTTCTGGCGCGACCGGCGTTTCAGAAAGCCTTGCCACCCAAGGGGGCCGAGCGGCTGTATCTGAAAGAGTTTTACGAGTTGCCAAATGTCTGAATATGTTGAGATATTTGAGGTCGGCCCGCGTGATGGCTTGCAAAATGAAGCGGCGATGATTGCCACCAAAGACAAGATTGCGCTGGTCGATCTGCTGTCTGGTGCAGGCTTCAAACGCATTGAAGTGGCCAGTTTCGTGTCACCCAAATGGGTGCCGCAAATGGCGGATGGGGCGCAGGTTTTGGCGGGGATTGCGCGTCGCGACGGGATTTCCTATGCGGCCCTGACCCCGAATATGCGCGGCTATGTCGGCGCAAAGGCAGCGCGGGCCGATGAAATCGCGATTTTCGCCTCGGCCTCGGAGGGGTTCAGCCGGGCCAATATCAACTGCTCGGTGGCCGAAAGTCTTGCGCGGTTTGCCCCGGTTGCGATAGCGGCCAAACGTGATGGCATTGCCATGCGCGGCTATATCTCATGTGTCACCGATTGCCCGTTTGACGGGCCGACCCCACCGGATAAGGTGGCCGCACTGGCGACGAAATTGCTGGCGGCGGGGTGTTACGAAATATCGCTCGGCGACACCATCGGCCATGGCACGCCCGAAACCATCACCGCCATGCTCAAGGCGGTGTTGAACGCGGTTCCGGCGGTGCGTTTGGCGGGCCATTACCACGACACGATGGGCCGTGCGCTCGATAATATCGAGGCGTCACTGGCGCTGGGCCTGCGGGTATTTGACGGCGCTGTCGGCGGCCTTGGTGGCTGCCCCTATGCGCCGGGTGCTGCGGGCAATGTGGCCAGCGAGGCGGTGCATGACCGGCTGGTTGAATTGGGCTATGATACAGGCCTTGATCGCGGGGTTCTGGTTGCGGCGGCAGCAATGGCGCATCGACTGCGAGGCAGTTAAGAAAATTTTTCGGTAAAAATTTTCAGCCGAAAGGGCAGGGAAATGTTTGAAACACTGAAACTGGAAACCGACACACGCGGGGTGGCGACGCTTTGGCTGGCGCGGCCCGACAAGCACAACGCAATGTCGGGCGCAATGCTTCGCGAACTGGACCGTGCTGCCGATCAACTGGCAGGTGACGATAGTGTGCGTGTGGTGGTGCTGGCGGCCGAGGGCAAAAGTTTTTGCGCGGGCGGGGATTTGCGCTGGATGCAGGCGCAAATGAACGCCACACCAGATGAACGACGCGCCGAGGCACGGGTTTTGGCCATGGCCCTGTTCAAGCTCAACACCCTGCCCAAGCCGCTGATTGGCCGCGTGCAGGGAAACGCTTTTGGCGGCGGCATCGGCTTGATGTCGGTTTGTGATGTGGTGATCGGGGTCGAGGACGCGCGTTTCGGGCTGACCGAAACCCGGCTTGGCCTGATCCCCGCCACCATCAGCCCCTATGTGCTGGCCCGCATGGGCGAGGCCCGCGCCCGGCGCGTGTTCATGTCGGCCCGCCTGTTCGGGGCCGAGGAGGCCCGCGGGCTGGATTTGCTGGCGAAAGTGGTTTCGCAGGGCGCGCT